>DATMMY010000200.1:0-12547 GCA_035569515.1 Candidatus Solibacter sp.
CGCGCAGGAGCGGCGCCAGTAGCAGCACAAGACTCGGAGAGCGACAGGACGCTTCCGGCCCCCGAAGTTCCCGAAGACGATTTTGAGGCCCGCGTCGCTGCAGCCATGGCTCTTTATGATGAGCCACAACACGCAGCCGCATTCACGGAGGAGCGGAGTGCGAGCCACGAAACCATTGAGGCATCTAGTCCGGCTGCAATTGAGCCGGAACCTCAAGCTGAACCACGGTTCGAGAGTGGTTCTCAATTTCACGCCCACATTGAGGCTGAACCTCCGCCTGTTGAAGCTGAAACGCCGCATTCGTTTGAATACTTTCCTCCAGTGAACGAAGAGCACGGCAGTACAGAACTTGAAGTTGCGTCAGGACCACACGTCGAGAGTGCTCCAGCGGTTCAGGCTGAAGAGTTTGCTCCAGTAGCAGAAGCGCATGTCTACACGGAACCTGAAATTGCCGTTGAACAAAACATCCAGAGCGCTCCTGAGGTTCATGCTGAAGCTGTTGCTGAGGAGGCTTATGGCTTTCATCCAGATCAGTTTGCGGAGAGGGCCCCAAATGAAGCGGTGCCCCATCTACACGGAACCGCACACGAAGCGGCTCCGGATGCGAGCTACGTTAGCGTTTCAAGTCCCAGTGCTTCAGAGGTTTTGCAGGTCGGCACTGAGCAGATTGCCGCGAGTATCGAAACTGAAATGCCGGTTGAGGCCGTCGCCGCCGCTGCCACCGGTGCTAACAGCGACGCAATAGCTCAGGTCGTGCACCGGGTCATGGAGCGGCTAAAGCCCGAACTGATCGCCGCAATTGTCCGCGAACTCAATTCACAGAAATAAATCCATAATCCCGCTTTTGAAGTCGCTGCCGAATCTCGCGAAAGGAGAGCTTATGCGGAGTCTCACGAAGGAGCAGATAAGAGATATCGTAGCGATCGCCAAAAAAACAGACCACGACATTGACTTTTCAGATATTCCGGTGAGGTTGGATTGGAGTGGTGCCGAGATTGGTAAGTTCTACCGGCCAACTGTACGAACCACCAAGGAATTATTGACAAACTAACCCAAGCCGAACTATCCGCACCGTCCCCATCGCTGTTTGCCCATCGGCGCTCTACACTTGTAATATCGTTATTCAGTTCTACTTCAAAGCATGTCACACGAGCTCCCAAAAACCTATGATCCTGCCGCCATCGAGCCCAAGTGGGCTGAGTATTGGGTGCAGGAGAAACTCTTTGCTGTAGCGACCCCGGAGCCGGGCTCGGAAGAGTCCAGGAAACCCGTGTTTTCGCTCATCCTGCCACCTCCCAATGTCACCGGACGGCTGCATATGGGCCACATGCTGAACCAGACGGAGATGGACATCATCATCCGCTGGCACAGGATGCGTGGATTCCTCACGCTCTGGCTGCCTGGGACGGACCATGCCGGCATCGCCACGCAAATGATGGTGGAGCGCCAGCTGGCCGGCGAAGGGACCACCCGCCAGAAACTCGGACGAGAGGCATTCATCCAGCGGGTTTGGGAGTGGAAGAAGCATTACGGCAATGCCATCCAGGGCCAGATGAAGCGTCTGGGTGCCTCCGTGGACTGGGACCGCGAGTACTTCACCATGGATGAAGACCTCTCTCGCGCCGTGACTGAGGTCTTTGTTCGCCTGCATGAAGAAGGTCTGATTTATCGCGGCAAGTACATCGTGAACTGGTGCCCGCGCTGCATGACCGCCATCTCTGATCTGGAGGTGGTGCATGAGGAATTTGCCGGCAAGCTATATCAGATTCGTTATCCGGTTTTCGGCGATCCAAGCCAGTCTGTGACGATTGCGACCACCCGTCCTGAAACCATGCTGGCCGACGTGGCCGTCGCCGTGAACCCCAAAGATACTCGCTATACGCACCTGCACGGCAAGACTTTACTCCTGCCGCTTATGGAGCGCGAGATACCTGTCATTACCGACGAACTGGCCGACCCGGAATTCGGCACCGGGGCCGTGAAGATTACACCGGCGCACGATCCCAATGATTTTCAGATTGGGTTGCGGCACAAGCTGTCCCAGATCAACATCATGGACGACCAGGCGCGCATGAACGAGAATGCCGGCGCTTATGCCGGGCTGGACCGCTATGGGGCGCGCGAAAAGATATTGAAAGACCTGGAAGACCGCGGCCTGCTGGTGGGTATAAAAGACCATACTTACTCCATCGGCAAGTGCGATCGCTGCAAAACCGTCGTGGAGCCCCGGCTCTCCACGCAATGGTTTATCAAGATCGCGCCCCTGGCGCGGCGCGCCACGGAAGCTGTGGAGCAAGGCGAAATCGTCTTCACGCCTGAAAACTACGCCAAGACCTATTTTGAGTGGATGCGTAACATTCATGACTGGTGCATCTCCCGGCAGCTTTGGTGGGGACATCGAATTCCAGCGTGGCACTGCCTGGAATGCAAAGAGATTACGGTCGCCCGGTCGGCTCCGGCAAAGTGCCCGAAATGCGGCAAGGGCAAAGACAAGCTCGAACAGGACCATGACGTGCTCGACACCTGGTTTTCTTCCGGGCTGCTGCCTTTCACAGCCTTTGGGTGGCCGGAAAAAACCCGCGACCTGGATGTTTTTTATCCGACTTCTCTGCTGATCACTGGCTTCGACATCCTGTTCTTCTGGGTGGCGCGCATGGTCATGCTGGGCTGCCATTTCATGGCGGACCATCCCCAGGGCAGCGTGCCTTTCAAGGCCGTTTATATCCATGCGCTGGTGCGCGATGCCGAGCGCCAGAAGATGTCCAAGACCAAGGGCAATGTGCTCGATCCCATTGAGGTTACGGAGCGTTATGGCACCGATGCTGTGCGCTTTACCTTGGCCTCTATGGCCTCGCCCGGTACCGATATTGCGTTTTCGGAGAGCCGTACCGAAGGTTACCGCGCCTTCGCCAACAAGATCTGGAATGCCGCCCGTTTTATGTTCATGAACCTCGATCGGGTGGGCAGCGGTGTGACCCTTACTCAGGGCGCTCCGGAAGGAGAGATGGACCGCCTGGAAAACCGCTGGATCATGTCGCGGTTTTATCGCGTGGCGGGCGAGGTCAACGCAAACCTGGCCGGCTACCGGTTTCATGAGGCTGCAAACCTTGTCTACAACTTCTTCTGGGGCGAGTTTTGCGATTGGTATATCGAGATCATCAAGCCTCGTTTATTGGGCAAAGAAGAAGCGCGAGCTGCAGTGGCTTTTCTGGGCGATGTCTTTGAAGGCTTGTTACGTTTGCTTTCGCCATTCATGCCTTTCATTACGGAAGAGATTTGGCACGTTATGCATGAGGGCAAGCCCCCGGCCAAGTCCATTGCCTTGGTGCGGTTTCCGGAGTCGGATCAGCGCTGGCTTAGTGATCAGGCGGAACAACAGATGTCCATTCTCCAGGAAATCATTGTCAACATCCGCAACATCCGGGCCGAGATGCAGGTGTTGCCAAGAGTGAAAACTCCCGTCCGGCTGTTTGCCAAAGCCGAGGTCCGCAGGCTGGCGGAAGAGAATCGCAGCATGATCGAGCGCCTGGCGAACGTTGAAGGTGTGGAGTTCATGGATCAATCTCTTGGCCAAACGCCGGGCGCGCGTACCACCGTGAATTTTGAGGTCGCCGTCGTCTACGAGCAGAAGATTGACGTTGTGGCTGATCGCGAGCGACTGACCAAGGAACTCAAAAAGCTGGAAGGCGAGCAGGCCAACGCCCATCGCCAGCTTGGCAATCAGCAGTTTTTAGGCAAGGCCCCGGCAAACGTGGTGGAGGGCCTGAAAAAACGATCGTCAGAAGTTGAAATACTGATTGAAAAACTCAAGACCTCGTTGGACCAGCTGGGGTAAGCTCTAAAGACAAGATATGGACTGGCAAAGCCGAAGAATCTCCGCCATTCTGGAACACGCGCTGCTGGAGGACAAAGCCACCAGCGATGCCACCTCTCGCGCCTGCATTGATCCTCAGCAGCGCGCCACAGCCACCATTCTAACCAAGCAGGACTGTATTCTGGCCGGAGTGGGCGCTATTTCGCGCATTCTGGAGATTTACGAGCGGCTCGACTCAAATGCGATCGGCCATCGTGAGGTTATCAGCCACGGCGAGATTTTTGATGGCGTGCGCATGAGCAAAGGCCAGACGATTGCCGTGGTCCGGCACAATGCGCGCGTCCTGCTCTCCTGCGAGCGGGTGATCCTGAATATCCTGCAGCGCCTCAGCGGGATAGCTACCTTCACACGCAAGTTCGTAGACGCGGTTCAAGGGACCAATGTCAGGATTCTCGATACCCGCAAGACCGTTCCTGGTTTTCGTGCGCTCGATAAATATGCCGTGCGCTGCGGCGGAGGCCACAACCACCGGCTCGATCTCTCCGACGGTATCCTGATCAAGAACAATCACATTGCCATTGCCGGCGGCGTGGCAGCCGCTTTGAAGAGGGCCTTGCAAAACCGCCGCGGCGAACAGCCGCTGGAAATCGAGGTCCGCACGCTGGCCGAACTGGAAGAAGCCTTAGCAAATGGCGCGGAAGCCGTGCTGCTCGACAATATGACCGTGGAGAATGCGCATTCCGCCATAGCCCGTATCCGCACCCACACCCGCCGCATTCCCATTGAGGTCTCCGGGGGCGTCAAGCTGGAAAACGTCCGCTCTTACGCCGAAACCGGCACAGACTACATCTCAGTAGGTGCGCTAACCCACTCCCCCCAAGCAGTAGACCTAAGCATGAGAATGGGAACAGCCTGACAAATTTCTTGCTCCAAAGCCTGGCTTCAACTGATGATGTGGACACAGTCGACCCTTCGGATGTGCTGGAAACTCTCAACCACACAGAGATCAGCGTCATTCTGAGCGGCAGCGAAGAGCCTGTCCTTGAGGTGAGCCCGCGAGCCGAAGGAAACTGCTCCGCTGCACTCAAGGTACACCAACTCCCTCAAACGAAACAGTTTGCGTCACGAAAAGCGCTTGGAAAACGTAACTAAGATGGGACAAAAAGAAAAAGGCAGCAACCAAAGGTTGCCGCCTTTACTAGAAGCCAGTAGCTAGAAGCTAGCAGCTGCCTCCGCCTCACTCCGCCTTCTCAGTCGCAGAAGGCTTTGTGATGGCGATGGTCTCGCCCATGTCTCCTACCTTAAACCGTGCAAAGCGGCGAACTGAGATATTTTCGCCGAGCTTGCCGATCTTGCTGGCGATGAGCTGGTGGATGCTGATGCCCGGCTCTTTTACGAAAGGCTGGTCCATCAGGCATACCTCTTCGTAGAACTTAGCCATCTTGCCTTCAACAATCTTTTCCACCACGTTGGCAGGCTTTCCGCTGGAGGCTGCCTGGGCGCGATAGATGTCCTTTTCCTTCTCATAGGCGTCAGGCGTCACATCTTCCTTGCGGACAAACTTGGGGTCAGCCGCAGCGATGTGCATGGCAATGTCTTTGATCAGGTCCTTGAAGTCGTCGGTGCGGGCGACAAAGTCGCTTTCGCAATTGACTTCCACCAAGACGCCGATTTTGCCACCCGCATGGATGTAGCTGGCCACGGACCCCTCGCTGGTGATACGAGTGGCCTTTTTGGCTGCAGTGGCAATGCCTTTCTTGCGCAGCAACACCAGGGCCCCTTCCATGTCGCCTTTGGCTTCAGTAAGGGCGTTCTTGCAGTCCATCATGGGGGCGCCGCTGCGCTCGCGAAGTTCTTTTACCTGACCTGCTGAAATGTTAGTAGTGCTTGTACTCATGATCGTTATTCCTTCAATTTGTCTCTATGCTAAAAGACCCGCGTGGCCGTAGACCGCGCGGGTCTTTAGATTTTATCGCTTCGCTCCAAAACACGATTTTTGTCGCTTGTGACCTCTTCTGGACTGTTCCAGGTTCTGAAACGGCGCAATCGGATGCGACCTTAGTTCGAGGCTTTCAGTTCGGCCACGTCCCCTGCGGGAACATCGGTCGGGGCTGCAACCGCTGCGGGCGCCTTGCGGATCTTGCCGCCCAGCACTTCTTCCATGTTGAGCTCTTCTTCCTCGGCGAGATCGGCGGAAGTGGGAGCAGTAGTTCCATCCTGGCTCGCTACTGCCGCAGCGGCCTGGTCCCCGGCAATAGCGCCGGCAATATCGGCAGCCTGCTTATCGGTTGAGCTCTGCACGCCTTCCGCAATGGAATCGGCGACCTTGGAGGCGAACAGGCGAATGGCGCGAAGTGCGTCGTCGTTGCCCGGTATCACCCAGTCAACCTCGGTTGGGTCGCAATTGGTGTCAACTACTGCGACTACCGGAATTCCCAGCTTGCGGGCTTCTTTCACCGCAATGGCTTCCTTATTCGAATCAATAACAAAAATCACATCGGGCAGGCGGTTCATGTCTTTGATGCCCGCCAAGTTGGCCTGGAGGTGCTTGCGCTCCCGCTCCAGTTTGATGACTTCCTTCTTGGGAAGCAGTTCATAACGGCCGTCGGTAGCCATCTCATCCAGTTCCTTGAGACGCTTTACCGATTTCTGCACTGTGACCCAGTTGGTCAGCAGCCCGCCCAGCCAGCGGTTGTTCACGTAGAACATTCCGCAGCGCTTGGCTTCTTCGGCAATGGCATCCTGGGCCTGACGTTTGGTGCCGACAAACAGCACGGTCTTGCCTTCGGTGGCCGAATCCTGCACAAACTTGCTCGCATCTTTGAACATCTTGAGCGTCTTCTGCAGGTCGATGATGTAAATTCCGTTCCGTTCCCCAAAGATGTACTCTTTCATCTTGGGGTTCCAGCGCTTAGTCTGGTGCCCGAAGTGGACGCCCGCCTCGAGCAACTCTTTCATGGTGATATTAGCCAAAAGACCTCCTTGTTAGATTGCATCCTCCGCGGCTTAAATTGCCCGCTCGGGATTGATTCCCCTGTCCGCTCCCGTCAGAGCGGGAGGGAAGATTGTGGTCCCAGTTACCGCCACTTCCAACCGTCTTCGGGACCGCAAACGGCTGGCGAAACTGCTTCCGGCAAAGCAACGCCTTGCCGGATTAAAATTAACGCTTGCTGAACTGGAAGCGCTTGCGTGCGCCTTTTTGTCCATACTTCTTGCGCTCTTTACCGCGAGCATCGCGGGAAAGAAAGCCTTCCACTTTCAGCTTCTTGCGCAACTCAATGTTGAACTCCAGCAGTGCGCGCGCAATCCCCATTTTCGTCGCTCCGGCCTGGCCGTTCACGCCGCCACCGGAGACATTGGCAATCACGTCAAAAGTGCTGGAGGTTTCGCTGGTGACCAGTGGCGTGCGCGCGTCAACGCGTTGCGCCTCGGTCACAAAGTATTGTTCAAACGGGCGTCCATTCACCGTGAACTTCCCGCTGCCCGGACGAAGAAAAACACGGGCCACGCTCGACTTGCGGCGTCCGGTACCGTAATACTGAACTAATTCAGCCATCTCTTGGTTATTAACTCCTGGCCTTGATCTTAAAAATATTGACCTTTAAAAATATGGTCTTTGAAATCTTCACTTTGCTGCTTACGCGCCTTTGCGCTCCACCAGGGCCAGCGGCTGTGGCTGCTGCGCCTGGTGATCGTGCTTGTCGCCTTTATAAACCTTAAGCTTCTTGCCCATGGCCCGCCCCAATTTGTTCTTGGGGAGCATTCCCAGGATCGCCTCTTGCACCACCAGTTCGGGCTTGCGGTCAAACCGCTTGCGAAACTCCTCAGTGCGGAGGCCGCCCGGAAATCCTGTGTACCGGTGATAGAGCTTCTGTTCAGCCTTCATGCCAGTGACACGGATCTTGCCGGCATTGATCACGATCACGTGGTCGCCGGTATCTATAAAAGGGGTGTAAATGGGACTCTCTTTGCCGGCAAGAATGCTTGCCACGCGGGAAGCCAGCCTGCCGAGAGTCTGCCCAGAGGCATCCACGACATACCATTTGCGCGCAATTTCGTGCCCGCCTGGAAAACGGGTTGACATGCTCTAACTCCTGAGAATAAAAACACTTAGTAAGAAAGACCGCTCGATGACGCCGCGTACTCACTTCCGAATGGAAGACACAAGGGCGGGCAACTGCAAGAGCAGTAAAGATTTGATTGTACACAAGACCACGCGTTCAGGCAAACAGTTGCTGATAACAACCGGGATTCATCCCTGACCCATCCATAACGCAGAGCTGACTATACTTATTTACCAACAAACATTATGAAAAATGCAGAATTTCCCGCATTACTGACGAAGAGCATGATGGTCCTGTTGTTAGTGTTGCCTGCCATACCAGCTGTCGCGATTTCCGATGACGGCAATCTGAAAAACTTGCTCAAAGAACAATACAGAAAACAGATTCTTGCTCTTCGCTCTCCACTTCAGAAAGAAGACCTGGAGTTTGATTCTGATGGCAAACCTCTGAAGGCTGGTCCTGAAGGAGCATGGACAATCCACGGAGCGATCCAAGTGGAAAAATTCAGTTTAGAACCAGGCAAACTCTCGTTGGAGGGGCCTTGGGTAGGATTCGAATCTTACAAACCCAATCAAATGCCGTCGAAGCCCATTCCACTCGGAAAGCCCATCAAGGTGGAAATTCGTCTGGAGCACGCTCTCGCTTCTGTACAGGAAGCGGAGACGATACTGAACCGAGTATTTTTTCTGGGCCGGGACGCCTGGGAGCATTGGTTGCCGGAGTGCCGGCGCTCAGGCTTCATGGATGAAGCACCCGTAACAACCTTGGGCAGCGATGGGAAAAGTAACGACCAAGATAAAACTACGCCCCCGGTCGTAACTTACATGAGTGACCCCGAGTTCTCAGATGAGGCGCGAGCGGCAAGATTTCAGGGAACCGTGGTGATGGACGTGATTATTGATAAAAGCGGCAGCGCGTCCAAAATCACAGTGACCCGGGCGATCGGCATGGGTTTAGACCTAAAAGCCATGGAATCAGTCAGCCATTGGAAATTTCAGCCCGCCACTCGCAAGGGTCAGCCTATAGCGGCAAAAGCCAGCATGGAGGTTAGTTTTCGCATGGGTGGGTCGCCGTACTGATAATTGGATTACCGGCAAGAACAAGGGCTTTCTGGGTTTCTGCTCTTTGTCCTATCTGGTTACACTAGAAGTGAATGATTCAGTTATCAGAAGCCGGCAAAAGGTTCGGGCCAAAAATCCTGTTCCAAGATCTCGATTGGCTGATTACCTCCCGTGACCGGATCGGCCTGGTGGGGGCCAACGGCACCGGCAAGACCACCCTGCTCAAGATGCTGGCCGGCATCGAAGGGCTCGACTATGGCTCTATCACCCGGCAACGGGGAACCAACTTCGGCTACCTGCCGCAGGATGGCCTGTCGCTCTCCGGCAAGAGCGTCTTTGCCGAATGCCTGCTGGTCTTCAGCGATATCCACCAGATGCAAAAGGAACTCGAAGAGCTGGCGCAACGAATGGGAGAGACCGACCATGCCGGTCCGGAGTACGCCCAGATCGCCGAACGCTTCCACCGGATTGAAGCCGAGCTGCAGTCGCGGAATGGCTACAGCGTGGAGGCGGAAGTAGGCGCGGTACTGAACGGCCTGGGCTTCAAGAAAGAAGATTGGGAGCGCCGTACCGAGGAGTTCTCGGGCGGATGGCAAATGCGCATCGCCTTGGCGAAACTGTTGTTGCAAAAACCCAACCTGCTGCTTCTCGATGAGCCTACGAACCATCTTGACCTGGAATCGCGGAACTGGCTGGAGCAGTACCTCGCGGAATATCCCTATGCGTATGTGCTGATCTCACATGACCGCTATTTTCTCGATGTGACCGTGAACAAGACGGCGGAGATATGGAACAAGCGCGTTTTTTTCTACTCCGGCAATTACGAGAAATATCTGGCACAAAAGGCCGAGCGCCGGGCGCAACTTGAAGCCGCCCACCGCAACCAGCAGGAGAAGGTCGAGCAACTCCAGACGTTTATTAACCGCTTCCGCTATCAAGCCACCAAGGCCAAGCAGGTGCAGAGCCGCATCAAGGAGCTGGAGCGGATGGAGAAGATCGAAATTCCTCCGGATGAGAAGACCATCCACTTTAATTTTCCGCAGCCCAATCCCAGCGGTCGCACCGTAGTAGAGGCCAAAGGGTTGGCCAAGAACTACGGCCCTAAGCAGGTCTTCACCAACGCCAGTTTCGTGATTGAGCGCGGGGACCGAATTGCTCTGGTGGGGGTGAACGGCGCGGGTAAATCAACCCTGATCCGATTGCTGGCGGGCTTGGAGCCGCCCAGTGCCGGTGAGATCCGCCTGGGCCATAACGTGGAAGTGGACTACTTCGCTCAGGACCAGTACAAGGCGCTGAATCCGCAGGCCCGCCTGCTGGACGATATGTTCGGAATTGCTCCGCGCTCCACCCAGACCGAATTGCGAAGTCTGCTCGGCTGCTTTCTCTTCTCTGACGACGATGTGTTCAAGACCATCAGCGTGCTCTCCGGCGGCGAGCGCAACCGCTACGCCCTTGCCAAGATGCTCCAGCATCCCTCGAATTTTCTGCTGCTGGATGAGCCCACCAACCATCTCGATCTGCGCGCCAAAGATGTTCTGCTGGACGCCCTGCAGAAGTTCACCGGGACGGTGGTCTTCGTCTCCCATGACCGGTACTTTATCGACCGGCTGGCTACAGGTGTGTTCGAGATTGGCGGCGGTCAGGTCGAAGTCTTTCCCGGCAATTACGAGGACTATCTATGGCGGAAGGAGGGACGGCAAAACGAACTCGCAGCTACTTCATCGAATGGCGATTCCAGCGCTTCTCGTAGACCCGCAGTCGCTTTGCCTGCCGCAGCAGCTCCATCCACGCCAGCCTCATCCGGATCGTCAACGGCAACCATTGTCGAAAACAATTCTCAAGCCGAGGCCAAACAGAAGCGGCTGAATCCCATCAAGCTCAAACAGATGAAAGACCGTATCAAGGAACTGGAGGAAGAGATTGCCCGCCTGGAAGCGGCCGTCGCCGTAACCGAAAGCGCCCTGCTGACATTTGTCAGCGCCACAGAAACCCAGCGCCAGAACGACCTGTTGATTCGCTATCGCGGCGAGTTGGAAAAGACTATGGAGGAATGGGAAGAGGTGGCCAAGGTGCTGGAGATGGCGGAATAGCTCTGGCAGAGCAGTTTTGGAACGGCAACGATTATTGATGTTTTCTATTATTCAAAGCAAATTTGCGTACTGCCGTATCAACTGCAGTACGCGATGCATTGCTGCCGCCAGCGTATTTACTGACAAAGTGCAACCAGCGTTTGAAAAAGGTGAGCCGGGTGACGATGCAAGTTAAAGTAGCCTTTTCTTGTTCCGCCAAGCGATTTACTTGTCCCTTCTTGTGCTTCGCATTCTCCTCATCTTCTGTACTATTTTCGATGTAGCGAAGCCCGCCTAACGCCGATGCACTACCCATGTGTTTTGGAATCTTGTTTTTTCTTACAATTTTTTTCATGCCATTTTTGAGTTCATGAATCTGGAAACTTGTTTTTTCTCCGTGACCTCCTTGTTTTTTGGGGGCCTCCGCGCCTCAGCGTCTCCGCGGTGAACTGGTTCTCGGTTTTCTCCGTGCCTTCTCCGTGTCTCCGTAGTGGGTTTTGCGTTGTGGCACGGCTGCGTTGTGAACATGGAGATCTGGGTCTACTACCTTCGCCGAGAACTGGCAAGATTTTGCGGCATTGCTGAGCTGACGGTCTGCGGCAAGAAAATCCCACGCCTAAAGGGAAACTAGTTTCGTTCGCGTCTATTAGAGCGAGGTGGATCAACTGATGTTTCTAATGAACAAATCAATGTACAGGTTATTTTCAATAAGCTTTCTGGCACTTTTCACTCTGGTCGCAGGCGTTTCGGCGCAAACCGCTGATTGGAAGGGCTTCTATGTCGGCGGAAACGCCGGAGGCGTCAAGGGCAGTACCGACGCATTCACAAGCACCGTCTTCAGTCCAACCGGCTATTTCGCCCTCTCCAGTGTTCCGGCAATTGCCGCTGTCGGCAAACAGAAGCTGAGCCCGCGAGGTTTCACCGGAGGCGGTCAGGTCGGCTACAACTTCCAGACCGGCCATTTTGTTCTGGGGGTCGAGACCGATTTCGGTGCGATGCACGTGAACGATAACTTTGTGGGCTCTGCAACCTATCCCTGCTGCGCTCCCACCAACTTCACCGTGAAACAGTCAATCAGCACCGACTGGTTATGGACGGCTCGCCCACGCGTCGGCGTGGCTGCTGGTCCAGTTCTGGTGTACGGTACCGTTGGTGTCGCCCTGACTAACCTCAACTACCAGGCATTATTTATTGACACCTTTGCGACCGCGCATGAGAACGCCGGTGCGGATGAGATTCGCACAGGCTGGATCGCGGGTGGCGGCGTCGAGTTCAAGATTGGGAGTGGAAGCCACTGGTCGATGAAGGGCGAATACTTGCTTGCCGATTTTGGCCAGGTCAAGACGACCAGCACCAATCTTACGGCCTTCACACCGGCCGTGGCATTCCCCACAAACGTCTTCACTCACCAGGCCGACCTGCAACAGCACATCTTCCGCACCGGCTTCAATTATAGATTCTGATTACGCATCGGCCGGCCCTCAGGCGCCGGACGCTCTTTGGCTTGAAAGCGCTGGAACTGTCCAGCGCTTTTTCTCT
>DATMMY010000201.1:0-6027 GCA_035569515.1 Candidatus Solibacter sp.
TTCAAGGTCTCCAGGTGCTGGATGTTCACGGCGGTCATAACGTGAATGCCGGCGTCCAGAAGGTCGAGCACATCCTCATAACGTTTGTGGTTCTTTGATCCGGGGACGTTGGTGTGCGCCAGTTCGTCTACCAGGCAAACCTGAGGCTTCCTCTCGATGATGGCCTCCAGGTCCATTTCCTCAAGCACCACATTTCGATACGCAATTTTCCGGCGCGGAACGGCGTAAAGGTCTTTAATCTGGGCCTCGGTGTCCGCGCGGCCATAGGTCTCGACGAAGCCGATCACCGCGTCCATGCCTTGCTCCCGAAGAAGATGGCCATCGCGCAGCATCTCGTAGGTCTTACCCACTCCGGGGGCCGCGCCCAGGTAGACGCGCAACCAGGCCCGTTCGCTCTGTTCAAAGAGGGCGCGAATCGAATCGGTCGAAATAGATAGTGAGGACCGTTCTGCCATATCAACCCTCCTCGATTGCATGCCGGGTTGACAGCACGGAAGCAAGAGGTAAGGTAAAGCTAAAAGTTGATCCTTCCCCTACCTTGCTCTCCGCCGAGACCTGGCCACCCTGGGCCTCTACCAGACGCCGAACCAGAGCGAGTCCAAGACCTGCTCCCGTTCCATCGGACCTTTCCGCAGCAAAGCGGCTGAAGATACGGGGCAGGCGATCAGGATGGATACCTGGTCCGGTATCTGTCACGTAGAAGACGACAAAATTTTCTTTCTCCCGCGCTCCGACCGTGATGCTTCCGTCTTCCGGAGTAAATTCAATTGCATTGGCAAGCAGATTATCGAAGATGCTGCGCACCGCGCGCCTGTCCGCCATGACCGCAGACAGGTCCGGATAGGTCTTGTGCTCCATCTTGATGCGTTTCGCCTGGGCTGCCGGCGCGTGGCGATTGAAGGCCTCACGGGTCAGAATGATCGGGCGCATGCGCTCATGCTCCAGTTTGCGAGCGCCCGAATCTACCTCCGCCAGTTCGAGCAGATCGGCTATAAGAGCATCAAGATGATCGGCGGTCTCTTGCGCGTCGTATAAGAACTCCTTCTGCCTGGGCTGCAACGGCTCCGCCTGTCCATGATTAACGGCGTACAGCGCCATCCGCAGGCTGTGGAGAGGACCACGCAGCTTGCGGGAAGCAATTTGAATAAAGTTACTCTTGAAACGGTCGACCTCCCGCAGCGCGGTCACGTCTTCCAAGACGGTAACGGCCCCGTACAGCCGCCCGTCCTGGTCCCGCAGAGGAGTGGCGCGGAGCCGAAAGCTGCGGTCGGCATCGCCCACGCGCAGAGGCATGATCGTGCCTTCTTCTTCCTCGGCCACCGGGCGCTGCATCTCAACCGCTTGCTTGACTGCCTGCAGCAGCCGCTCTCCCAGCACCGTTTGATTGAGCGATTTGTCCGCATCCTTGCCGAAGACCTTCTCCGCTGCGCGGTTCAGCTTGGTGACATTCCCTTCAGAATCGGTGACGATGACCGGTTCGTACAAAGAATCAATCACGGCATCCGACTTGCGCCGCTCGATGAGGATGCGGCCCACGTCCGACTTGCGCAACTCCCGCAGGCGCACGCTCATGCGATTAAACTCCGCTGCCAGCAACCCTACCTCATCGTGCGACCGGTACTGAATGCGCTGGTCCAACTCGCCTTCGGCGATATCGTGGGCGCTCCTGGCCAGCATCTGAATAGGTCTTACCACCAGCCGTGTAAACTGCCAGGAAAAAATGAGAGCCAGAGCGAGCGCTACCAGGAGCGCGGCCTCGCTATAAATACGCGCGCGGCGGGCCTGCAATTTGGCCCGCTCCCCGGCGGCCACCATGGCCTGCTGGTTGATCCTGAGGAGATCGTCCAGGCGGCCCTTCAAGTGCGTGAACTGGGGGTCCAAAACATTGAAGTAGGTATGGGAGAGCCCGGAAACCGAATCTTTTGTCTCCAGGAGTTTCCGTACATTCTGCTGGTATCTTTCAGAGCTGGTTTTCAGGTCTTCAACGATCTCTTTCTCTCCAGGTTCGGTAATATTGTTTGCGGCAATCTCCAGTTGCTGCCGGAACTGGGTCACGTTCCGGTTGAATTGCTGACGGGCGCGATCTATCTCGCCGGCAATATAAAAAGTTGCGGCCGAATCCTGGCGCTCCAGGGCCTCCTTCATGTTTTCAGCAGACACGATGCTGGTGTAATTATTGACCAGCACCAGATCCACGGCGCGGCCCAGACGCACAAAGTGATAGATGCTTATAGCGCTCACAGCAAAGGTGAGCAAGATGAGGATTGCGAAGCTGAGCACCAGCTTTTGCCGTAGAGTGAGCAAGTCGTTCCCTGGCCCGATCCTTTATTTATCAGATTTAAGATACGCATACCAGTTTAAAGGGTGCTGAGGAATGTTGCCGAGCGAAAGCTCGGTTTCACGGCGGCACGCATCTATATCCATTTCAGAATTGGCGTAGTCAGAAACGTTTTGCACCGGGACAACAGATCGCTGAAAAACTTTCCTTCGGCTCACAAGTTCGCCTCTAGGACAGGCCCTTCGGCTCGCTGGGCTCACCTCGAGGACAGGCTGTGCCCTGACACAAGTCAACTCAACTAGCGAATTTTTCCGCGGGCTGTGAAAGTCAGTCACCCAACACCGATTTCTGATATCCCAGTCTGAAAGATTGCCGCTACACCCGCTACGCCGCTACATTTCTTGTTTCTCTCGCCTGGAAGTTATTTGTCTACAGTTATTTACGGCCATAAATCAGTTTCAAAACGAACGATAAATTCAGCCGCTACAGCCCGCTACAACCCGCTACATCCGTTGGCCAGCCCATGCATCTCTGTGAAAAACGCTCCAAAACATTGGCTTCATCCCGGGGTATCGACGCCAACATTGAAAACACTGGAGATATCCGTTCCGGGCCCGAGTATTTGTGCCGCCTTGAGAGCCATTTGCGCCAACTTGAGCGCTGTTTGTGCCGACTTGACGCGCGTTTGTGCCGACTTGAGCATTGTTTGTGCCGACTTGAAATTCGTTGGCGCCGACCCTGACTTACTTGCCCTGCGAAAACCGATTTAGCCGCGAATTCACGCGAATAAACGCGAATGAATACACTATGCCCCCTGCTCTTGAACGGATTTTGCTTATTCTTTTGTCAAAGAGCGTACGCTGGCGTCCCACGCATGGCGACGCAGAAGTAGCGTAGCCGACCGCCGCTGCGGCTGCAACATTTGGGGGTAGATTCCGGCCACTATACTTGGGAGCGGAACCTGGGTCGCGAATCGGGTGATCGTGGACCTACAGGGTTTACCAGGTTTCCTCTTTATTACCCCACCACCAGACCAGTCCCATGGTGGCGGTATTCTGGTGTTTGCTCAAGATTCCCAATTTGTCAGTCAGGAAGAAGGGCCTGTTGGAGAAATCGCGGCGCCATTCGGTCCTGATCATAAAGCCCTCACCTAACTTGTAATCGTAGGTCAGAGTGACCTCCTTCAGCGCCTGGGTTGTGCCGGTGAAAAGGCCACCTCGGTCGGAGAGATACTCGGAACGCGCCCCAATCCACGTCTTGGGACTGACGTGATAGCGAGCATAGATGGCGCCGCCGCTGAAATGGGCTGGAGGCGACTCTTTGAACAAGCGCTGGATGACAGTATCGCCCTCAATAGCGAGGGTAAGTTTGGGAGTGGACTGCCATGTCAAATAGCTGTCGAAGATGTGCAAGCGGCCGTTGGGAGCACCCACAATCGGTGAAAAGGGAATTCCCTGCTGTGTAGGCAGCCCCGGTGGCGCGCCGCCCTTGGGGAAAAACACCACGTCCGGATGCTCCTGCCCCAGATAATAGTTCACCGTCCAGTTCACGGTTTTATGTGGCTGCAACGTCACTCCAAAAAGCTGGTCTTTGAAGCCGTTAAACGGCTCGGTTTGCTGGGTGCCGTTGACCACCCAGTAGTTCACTCCGAATGTGTCGTTGAATTTGTAGTTCGCGCGCACTCCCATGTGATAGAAGGGCAGAGCGGTGAACCACAGCGAACGCGAGTAATTCATTTGGTCTTTGGTGTAGTTGTTCTCATAGCCCAGCGAACTCGCCCACTTGCCGAAATCTACGGTCAGGCCTTTACCTACTGGGACAATATAGGTGCCGAAAGCCTGAAAAATCGGCCGGTATACGTCGGGACGAAGCTCATTGCCGGCATTGCCTTGAAGCGTCTCCGTCGCCTGCCCGAATTGCAGGTCTACGCGCGCCCCGAACCGCCGGCCTCCGGCAACATCGGGATCGTACTTGAGGATTATGTTGGCCTGGTTCAGGCTGAAGGCGTTGCTGCTGACATCATATGCGCGCAACAGGTTGACCCGGCCAATCGGATTATTGAAGTTGTATCCATAATAGCCATCCAGACCAACTTCAAGGGTGGCCTCACGCCAGAAGTCCAAACCGAGTCCCCGGCTGGACTCTGGCGCTGGGCTCGGGGCAGGCTCCTGCAAGGTGCTTGGTGTGCCGGACGACGACTCGATCAAAGTCTTTGTCTGCGATTCGTCGGGCTGCCGCTGCTTTCGAATCTCGCTTTTCAACTCCGCGACTTCAGCTCGCAGATCTCGGACGGCCTCTCGCAGCTCGCGGAGTTCACTCGACTCACCAGATTGCTGGCTGCCGGTTGGAATCTGCGCGGACGAATACAACGGCATCGAGAGAATGGCGGCCACAATGATAGCTGCGATCCAGAAATGACCCAATGTATCAAGTGTTTTGTGGAAAATCGATGCGAGGGAATGGTTATAGCATCCCTTTTGTGGCGTCATGTCCGGCCTCCCGAGGCTGTGCAATACGATTCGTCAATCTGAAAGGTTGTAGCACAAGCGCGGCCAAGCTGCACAAAAAGCAAAACCTACCACCCTTCGCTTCGCTCGAGGGCAGGCTTCGACGCGGAGGCGCGGAGAAAACCCAAATCAAGATCAAGGAAGGTCACGGAGAAAAACATATCGTATGTACAGAAGAGAGCGAGTAGGGCTGCGAACTCGATCTTCACTGCACCAGCAGATGCTCAAGTATCGGACCTAACGTGAGCGCCGGGAAATAACTTAATTTAGCCCCGCGACAATCAGAATACTAGCGACCGGCACGATCCAGACGTCATCGAGTCAGTGCAGTTTTTACTTGGCTGACGCGGAATTTTTCACCGGATGCTTTTCGTCCAGCGCCAGGTTCAACTCCAGGACATTGACGCGCGGCTCGCCCAGAAACCCGAACTGCCGGCCCTCGGTATGCTCACCCACTAAGCTTGCAACTTCGCTTTCGCTCATTCCCCTGGCCTTGGCCACACGCGGAATCTGGAAGTCGGCGGCGGCGGGGGAGATATGCGGATCAAGCCCTGAGCCGGATGCGGTGACCAAATCAACTGGGACCGGCTTGCCTGGATTCTCTGCCTGCAGACTTGCAACGTCGCCTTTTACCCGGTCCACCAGCTTCTGGTTGGTGGGACCGTAGTTGCTTCCGCCAGAATTCGTGGGATCGTAACCGTTGCCGGCGGCCGAAGGCCGGGGATGAAAGTAAGCCACACCGGCGAAGGGCTGCGCGATGATCCGCGAACCAACCACTACACCGTTCTTCTTGACAAGCTGTCCGTTAGCTTTGTCCGGCCACAGGCGCGCCAGCCCAGTGACGAGCAGCGGATAGCCCACGCCCAGCAGGATAGTCGTCACGATGGTCATTAGTACTGCGGTGATGAGATTTTTTTTCATGGGGCAGCTCCTAGCTTCTGGCTTCTGGCTTCTAGCTTCTAGCTTTTAGTCTCTGTACTGTTTGGTTAAGCTTTACATGAGCCTTCTCGATTAATGGATTGATGAAGGGGCAAATGAAAGACCTGCGTCGCCCCTCCGGGGCTTGCATTTATCTCTAATCCTTCCCAGCGCTTACGCGCTGGGCTAACTTCTTACCGCCTCCTTCGACAAGCTCAGGACAGGCTCTACCGGGGCTGATCATCTCAGCCCAAACATCCTCCACTTCCTTAAGTCTGATCACCCGATTCCTTAAGTCCGACCACCTGATTCTTCCCGCTCTGG
>DATMMY010000202.1:0-2557 GCA_035569515.1 Candidatus Solibacter sp.
ATAAAGGGCGAGTTGTACGAACTGACTGATCCGGCCAAGACCCTTGCAAAACTTGACGAAGTTGAGGGGTGCGATGAAGGGCTGTTCGCTAGAAAATTAGTGGATGGCTGGCTGGGAGCTAAGAAAATTAAGACGTGGGCATATTTCTATGCAAAACCGGTAAAGAGGAATCCCCAAATTGCCGGTGGCCACTTCCCTGTAAGACTTCGCACTAGGATCGCTCAGTAATAGCGCTTTAATTTGATGAATGAGTCCAATCTATCGGATTGAGTATTTCCTTCCAGCACTCAGGAATCCCCACCTACGGCATTGACTTCTAAGTACAATGGTTTGCAAGCGCCATGAAAACTTCAATCTTATCTCTCATCTTTCTGTGCACAGTTGCCGTCTCCCAGCCGCAAGCTGGCAAAGCCAGGATTTCCGTTCCTGGCGTGCAGGGAGTGCTCGAACTCGACGCCGGTTCTACAAGCTGGAAAGCCACGGTGCAAAATGACCGGCACCTGACCAGGTTGGACACTGCGCCCCGGCCTGATCGTCTGCAGATCACGGCTTTCCTATGGCAAGTCGGATTTCCCGCGACCCCGGAGAAGTGCAAAGAAGAGTCGTGGGGCGAGATCATGAAGCAGGTGCAGGTAAAACGGGAAAACCTCCAGGAAAATAACCAGGGGCAAATGGATCGCGTGGAATACATGATTCCGGAATTCAACGGGGCGGCGGTGCGCCAGAAGAACGTTCATGCCTATCTTGGCAACCGGGACTTGTGCGCGGAGGTCCGCGTAGCCAAGATGCTGTTCAACCCAGGCGACCAGAAGCTGTTTGACGATGTATTGAGCAGCGTGCGCCTCCTGCCCGATGAGGCTGGCTCTGCGGGAGAGGCGAACAAGCCCGGTACCGATCCGCTGTTTCAGGGCACCAAATCCTATTTGTTTGACGGCACCATGGCGTATCTGGATAAGGACTTCCCAACGGCAGCGGAGCAGCTACAGAAAGCGCTGGACATGGAGAAGCAGAAGCGCACCCTGGGCCGTGATGATTTCCGTCTCCTGGTCGACAACCTGGCTGTATCGTACCGCTTTACTCAAAACCAGGCTAAATCCAAAGAGGCGTTGGATTATGGCCTTAAGCAGGATCCGAGGTACCCGATCTTTCATTACGACATGGCCTGTTACTACGGAGTGGCGGGTGACATGGGAAAGGCCCTGGAGGAACTCAGCCTTACGTATAAAAACAAATCGGAACTCAGCTTGTCAGACCAGCTTGCCGATCCCCTGCAAGAAGGCTGTTTCGGAAAATTCCTGAAGAACAAAAGTTTCATTGAGGCAGTTCAACAGATGCAGAACCAATAGGCTTGTCGGTTCTCGATTCCCCGGATTTGAGTTGTTGTTTTATCTCGCGCACATCTGCGAAATCAGCGGCAGCATGGGTTTCCTTTGCGTCCTTTGCGCCCGTTGCGGTAAAAGCTTCAAATATCTGGCTAGACTTTCCCCAGCGCCTGTTCCAGATCAGCAATCAGATCGTCCTTGTGTTCCAGTCCAACGGAAATACGCAGCAGGTTGGCGGGGCTACGCGTAGCTGCGCCCTCCACAGACGCCCGATGCTCGATCAGGCTATGCGCTCCGCCCAGGCTGGTGGCGCGAGTAATGAGTCCGACTCCAGCAGCGAGGCGGAAGGCCTCCGCCTGCCCGCCCTTGACCTGGATGGAGAGCATTCCCCCAAAGCCCGACATCTGTCCCGCAGCGATCATGTGGCCGGGGTGGCTGGGTAGTCCGGGATAATGAACCGTTTCAATCGCCCGTTGGCCGCTGAGAAATTCTGCCACCCGTTGCGCAGTCTCCGATTGCGCCCGCACACGATACGGGAACGTCTGAATGCCGCGCAACGCCAGCCAGCATTCAAACGGTGATGGCACCGCCCCCCCGGCGCGTTGAATGGATCGAACCTTTTCGTAAAAGGCGTTGCGTTCCTTGAAAACCAGCGCGCCTCCCAGAACATCACTGTGCCCGGAAAGATATTTGGTGACCGAGTGCATCACGATATCAGCGCCCAATTTCAGCGGAGATTGCAGCGCGGGAGTCGCCCAGGTGTTGTCGCAGGCCAGCAGCACGTTTGACTTCCTGGCGATGGCCGCCATGGCGCGCAGGTCCGTGATGTTGAGCAGCGGGTTCGATGGGGTCTCGACCCAGATGAGCTTGGTCGCGGGCGTCAAGGCGCGCTCAACATTCTTCGGGTCTCTCATGTCCACGTAGGATGACGTGAGTCCCCAAGGGCCAAGATGGTTGTTGAGCAGGAGGGCCGTTCCGTAAAACACGTCTTCTCCCACAATCACGTGGTCCCCGGGAGCGAGCGCCTGAAACACGGCCATGGTTGCCGCATTGCCGGAGGAAAAAGCAATGGCTGCGGCGCCTTCTTCCAGCGACGCGAGGCAATTTTCCAGGGCGGCGCGGTTCGGGTTGCTCTCGCGGGAATAGGTATAGCCGCCGGGGAAGCTGCCGTCTTCCGCGCGCTCGAACGTGGTGGAGAGGTGAATGGCGGGCGTGACGTCGCGCGTGCCGGGTTC
>DATMMY010000203.1:0-8304 GCA_035569515.1 Candidatus Solibacter sp.
TTCAGGTTGGAGGAATATGGCATACAACTACAGAGCATTGGACATAATCAGTTATTCTCCAATGCCAGCGGTTACAAACTGGTAGATGACAGCCCTTATCCATTCTACCTGTGGCTTCCATCGTGGATTGGCCGATTTTACATCGATCCTCGTTTTCTCAGACCAGGAATTTCAATAGACGATTGCAGCAGCGCTGACGTTCCGCATATAGCATTTATTTGGACATGGCTGGGAATGAACGATGCTTATGTGGCCAATGCCGCCGGTCCTGAATGTTGGTTTGGCGTAGCTGAACCAAAAGCCGAAAGTCCGCGGGAATCAGTATGGACGATGGCAGACATGATTTGGAAGCATTTTCGCGTTGAGACGACCAGTAACGGAGAGTCTGATGGTTGGTTGACCGGGGAGCTTCACAAGAACCGCATCGGGTGCAGCATCTCGGGGCGATGGTTTCTCCGCCGGCTGCCGCTCAGCGATCTGTCAAGCTTCTACCAGATTGAAAAATTGGTGATACGTCCTTTGGGGCAGAAGATGTGTCAGCTCACAGAGGGAATTAAGACCCAGGAGCAATCCATGGAGGAGTTCGGCAGGTTTATCTTGTCAAAATAATATTCGACGGCATTTGCGCGAGGCCGATTACGATGTTGAGAAGTTCCGATGAGGAGTTTGACATTGCGATTATTGGGGCGGGGGTGGCTGGATGTTACCTGGCATTTCGTCTTATGACATTGGACGATTCAAATAGTCTGCATAGGCTTTCCCCACTACTGCCTCTTCTCAAAAAAAGAAACAAGCTACGCGTGGGGCTGTTTGAGTGCTCATCGCGCATTGGAGGCCGGCTTTGGTCGGTTGGACTACCAGGCTGTCAGGGCACTGCGGAATTCGGGGGTATGCGTTTCCACGAGAGAATGCAGACAGTATTGGATGTGATGACTCACCTTAATCTGGAACCACAGATCGAAGAGTTCTATACCAGTGGGGCCAGCAATCTGGTTTATACCAGGGGCAGACGTCTATACCACACTGAATTGAACATCGTAGATCGTGGAGGGGGGATACACTCACTTTACAATATGCATCCCCGGGAAAGAGGACGCACGGCGGCCGGCCTGGCGGCTTTTGCTATCGATTGCACAGTTCCCGGCTTTTCCGATCTTCGCGGCCGATATCATCGGGCTTTCCGAGAAAAGCGATGGGATGAAATGCGAGCTCTTGGAGACGAGTATGAGCAGCGTAAGCTCGCGGCCACGATCAACGGCTGTCGCCTCCATGAGTTGTCCTGGCAGACATTGCTAAGCATGGTCCTGAGCCAGGAAGCCATTCATTTTATTCAGGACGTGGATGGATATGAGTCTCTGACTTCCAATGGTAACGCTGCAGGATGGTTGGACATTATCTATTACACGCCTGCAGACGCCCACTATAAGCGCCTCGCTTGTGGTTTCGAAGCCGTACCGCAAGCGTTGCTGAAACGGTTTGAAGACGCTGGCGGACATGTACGGCTTCTCCATCGCCTGGTGAAGTTCGATAAGGTAGAAGGTTCAAGCAGCTCTCCGGTGTATCAACTGATCTTCCACAGCGACGATGGGGGCGCTCCAACGAGCACGACTGCTGGCTGTCGCCAGAAGGGGGACAGCATATTGACGCGGGCAAAGATCATTATCTTGGCTCTGCCCAAGCGGGCCATTCAACTCTTAGATCAGGACAATTGTTTTTTCAGAAATCCAAAACTCCAGGCCGCGCTTGGTTCAGTTTCCGGGATTGCCGCGATCAAGCTGTACCTGCAGTATCCATATCCATGGTGGGAAGCTATTGCGGGTAACAAAGGCCGCAGCACCACGGACTTGCCTCTTCGACAAGTATATTACCCGTGCCTCCAGAACAATGGCCGCCCGCGCTCTCTAAAGCAATCGACATTCCCGGCTGCGGTCCTGGCGGCCTATGCTAACGGTCCTGACGTGGAGTACTGGAAGTCGCTGGAACATGGAGCACTCTATGAGGGCAAACGAGAGCCAGAGGAGACTTCCCAGGCCGGAGAGAAAACCCGCGTCCAACACTCAGTAATTCCGCCGGTCGCCACATGTCAAATGGTGAAGCAAGCACATGCGTTCATGATGGAGCTTCACGGCGTCAGGGAGGCCCCCATGCCCAATGCCGGTTTCTATCAGGATTGGTCGAATGATCCGTATGGTGGGGGCTGGCACGTATGGAAAGAAAGATCGCAAAGCGGTTCGCTGATTCCATATATGCGCCACCCGATTGATGGAGAACAAATTTTCATTGCGAATGAATGTTGGTCCAACGAAATAGGATCGGTGGAGGGCGCCTTGAATACTTCCGAATGCCTGCTCCAGGACCATTTTGGATTCCCGTGGCCGGACTGGCTCGACCAAAACGCGGTACGCCTTGGTCCGCGGCGAAATTTTAGCGCAACCTCAAATGGAGGTAGATGTGCCCTTTAGCAACTATCAGATCCTCGACCAGCAGTCTGTGCTGTCGTTTGTTTCAGAAATTCCTTCCCTTACCCCTTACCTCGGAGGCACTCTCGCCGGGTGGCAGGCCTGCGAAGTGGGTGACGGAAATGTCAATCTTGTATTCGCTGTGCAAGGTCCGGCAGGCAGCCTGTGTCTCAAACAGGCATTACCTTTTGTGAGAATGGTTGGAGAGTCCTGGCCATTGACGGTGGAGCGGGCATTCTTTGAATACCAATGCCTTGAGGAACATCGCCGGCATGTGCCTGACCTGCTACCGAAAATCTATTACTATGACCCTAAAATGCGTGTCATCGTCATGGAGTATTTACATCCGCACTTGATCTTGCTGAAGGGGATGATGGCAGGTATTCGATATCCGCGCCTTGCGGAGGACATATCGGAATATCTTGCGCGCACTCTCTTTTATACCTCAAGCTTCGGAATGCCGGCGGCGGAAAAGAAGCGCAAAATGGCTCTATTTTGCGGTAATACCGAACTCTGCCGCATCATGGAAGACGTAATTTTCACTGACCCTTATCATATCCACGTCCGTAATCGCTGGACATCGCCCCAACTCGATAGTGTAGCGGCAGAATTCCGGGAAGACGTCCAGTTGAAAATTGCCGCTTCCCGCCTGAAGCTCGCGTACATGACCAAGACCGAGGCCCTTATCCATGGAGACCTTCACACCGGCTCCATCATGGTCACGCCGGAGAATACGAGAGTCATTGACCATGAATTTGCGTTTTATGGCCCCATGGGCTTCGATATTGGCGCTGTCATCGGCAACCTGCTGCTTAACTACTTCAGCCAGGAAGGCTACACAGGCCCATCCGACTCTCGCGGTGATTATCAAGAATGGCTGCTGGATACCGTGGAATGCATCTGGCTGCAGTTCCAATCAAAATTTATAGCGCTGTGGGAAAGCAACAACGAGATTGAAGTATATCCACCTGCTTTGTTCGATGATGCCGCTAACCGGCTTGCTCTCGCGGAGGAACGGCGGAGATGGTTGCGCGAATGTTTTGAAGAAACCATGGGTTACTGCGGCGCAAAGATCATTCGCCGTATCCTCGGCCAAGCCCATGGTAGAGACATGGAGCAGATCGAAGATCCGGATCTTCGAGCATCCTGTGAGCTGCCATGCCTTCGCCTGGCACGCGAGATGATGGTAAATGCAAGAGCTTACAAGAGCATCCGCGAGGTGACCATGTTCTGCCGGGAACTCAGGCAGGAAGGGCTCCGGCTTGTAGCAACACGCACTTAACGGCTGCGCCCCTGACCCAAAAGCGCTCTGGGCCGCGCGGTTTGGTCGAGAATATTATGGAAGCCTTCCTTTATAGTCGGAATACTCGTAAGTTCGCAAACACTGAAGACCGTCTTCGGAAGAAAAAGCGTAAACGGACGGTAGCCGCAGTCCATTAAACATCGTATTTCGCACCATCGTATAGTGCGCCATGTCCCGGACCACAATTCGGTCCCCGGGCTTGAGCGGTTCGGGAAAGGAATAATCGCCGAACAAATCTCCGGACAAACAGGTCGATCCAGCCAGGCGGCAAAGCCAGGGGTAAGTTCCCGGACTACCCCCGCCAACGATGTCGAGAGGCTGAAAATGTTCGATCAAGCTTGGCACATGATTGATTGCAGAGGCATCCAAAATTGCGATGGGCATACCATTGAAATTGATCTCCAATACCGTAGCCACCAGATACCCCGCCCCATGAACCGCGCCTTCACCTGGTTCCAGAATGACGTCAAGCCCATATTTGGCCTTAAGGCCGCAGACCAGCGAGCAAAGCAATTCGCTATCATAGTCATCCTCAGCAAGCAGGTGTCCTCCGCCCAGGTTGAGCCATTGGACCTGCTCAAGCTGACGGGGAAATGTCTTTTCCATCTTCGCAACCAGCCGCTCAAGTGCATCTGCGTTTTGGGCGCACAGGGCATGTACATGCAGGCCTGAAATACCATCCATGGAATGGCTGTGAAATTCCGAGGTCGTAGCGCCAAAGCGGGAATGTTCAGCGCATGAATCGTACATGGGCACGGTATTCTCGCTATGTCCTGGGTTTATCCTGATTCCCGCATGGATTTTTCGTCCTGCTCGCGCCAGAACAGGACCGAACCGCGCGTTTTGCTCAAAAGAGTTGAAAGTGATGTAATCCGCGAGTTCGCACAACTCTGCGAACTCACCTGGAACGTAAGCCGGAGCGTACAAATGAATCTGGCCCCCAAATTCCTCGCGTCCCAGGCGCGCTTCATTCAAAGAGCTGGCCGTCACCCCCTGAAGGTAGCCACGCATCCGCGCGAACAGTGAAAACACCGCAAATGCTTTGAGCGCCAGCAAGATCGTACAGCCCGTTTTTTCGCGAATGGCGGCTATACGCCGCATGTTTCTTTCCAGGCGGCGAGTGTCTATAACGTAAGCGCAGTTTTCAATTGTGGCCAGGCTCGCCAGGAGTTCTGCTTCCTGCGCCTCCAGTGGATGCCGAAGCGAAACGTGCATTTGTTCAGCGTATCTCCGTGTTGATAATGGCTTCCACCAGGCTCCTGCCCACTCCAGTGAGAGCGACTGTTCTTTCGCGTGGGTCCATTGAAGCTAAGCCGCGGTCCTCAAGGCTGCAAAATATCGGCTTCCAGCGCACGTCAAACAGAGAGCTCTCGGGAAACCGTTGCCGGTGCAAATCGTCGCGAAGGGGCTGGCAGTTGCTCAGAGCACGGCGAATCGAACTGGCTATTTGCTCTTCGCGGTTCATTTCCATTGCTTCCAGCGGTAGAGTGCCTTGTGATATAGCGTCAAAATACTCTCTTGGGTTCACTGTGATATTCGCTGAAGAGCCGGAGGAAGCGGAGCTACCTCCCAACCCGATCCCCAATTCGACGAATTGCTTGTCCTGATCGAGCACCAATGACTTCCATCGCCCGCAGCCGGTCTCCGGCCGCTGGAAATACATGGTCGGATACTCAAACAGACCGTTGCGCTCCAGGATTTCGACTGCCGCTTCCCGCATTTGATACTCCTGTCCAAGGCTGGGCCAGTAATGACCATTGCTGCTGATTCGTTCCCTGGCCTTTTGGCTTTGCCACTGTGCCGATACGCCGGCAATGGCGGTTTTGGTTTCACTGAAGGAGCGCAGGTGCAGTTTCGTGATGACTACTGTGCTGAACTGCGACTCCAGCATCTGCTGAACGTCGCTGCAGAATCCCTCCACGCCTTGGTCAAGAAGGCCATAGATCAGGTCCCCATCCACGCGCTCAAACCCCAACTCGAATGCTTTGCGCACCACTGTCTTGGCCTGTTGGGACGTGTGCTGCCGCCCAGCAAGCGCCACCAGCCGGTCATCAAAAGACTGGATGCCGTATGTAAGCTTTTGACATCCTTTCTCATGCAAGAGCGCCAACTTGCCGGTCGTTAGACTGTCAGGACTGCCCTCGATTCGGATCGTTGTTTGGTCGCTGAAACCGAAATTCGATTGATAGAAATTCAGGAGTTCGGCCAGCATGTCGTCAGGCAAAAGAGTGGGAGTACCTCCGAAGAGGCAAAACTCTCCCACCGGCGCCTCTCGCAGCGCAGGCACCTTCGCCAACCATAGTTTGGCTTCCGCAATATTTTGCGCCACCCACTGCCCGGATTGGTCTCGTGAGGCCCGTTCGTCCCGCTTTTGCATCACGATCGGAAACTGGCAAAAGTAGCAGTGGTAGCGGCAGAGAGGGATGGTTGCCCATAGAAAATAAGGGTTGCCGGTTGCCAGTTCGGCGTTGATCTGGTCGAGGAAAGACCCTGCCGCGCAGGAGCGATTGCCAGGGAACACATGCGAGCCAAATGGATCGCTTACCACGTAGTTCAGCAGGCGGAGATTTTCAGGCCTGCTGAGCACCCTGACTGCCTGAGGTTCAGGACGGTCTTCATCTACAAGAAGAAGGCTTTCGTATAGATTTGTTTTGTCTTTGGATTGAAGATCACAGCTAGTCATCAGGCAAACCTCCCAGAGGCCGACTCTATGTCCGTGGAATGCGGGCCGCCGGCTACGACCGGATATCTTTGGCGGGACTCCAGCGCACCCGGCAGGTACTGGCGGAGTCTACGTTCCAAAGATTCCATCGAAAAATAGATCTTTCCAAGTCTGAAATTAAACTGGGCCCATTGTTGCCGCCGGTCCTCATCGAAGAGAAGATTCAGTACATCTCTTGCGTAAGAAGGCCCAGGCATTCCATCGCTTCCCTTGCTTGTGGGTAACAAAAGACTCTTGAACCCTTTCGACCCATATACTTCGTCATATAGCTCGTAGGTACTGCTGATGAAGGGACGCATGTGAGCGCACGCTTCTGCCGGAGGATTGCCAAAGCCTTCATAGTCATAAGATGTAAGAAACGAACTGAGATCACAGTGGGCCAGGAGATCGCTGATGGAATACTGTCGCCTGCCGCTATCATGGATGGACGAGCGCGGTCCGATACACGGCAGCAATCCATTGCCATAAACAATGCTGTCTTCTATTCCCAGCTCACGGGCGATACCAGCTAAGCGGCGGGTCTCATCCTTGTTTTCATCGATACACCCTGTAATAAAAAGATAGATCGGAAGACTGTAAGCAGCGGACTGGATCATCCGGCGTAATGCATGGAGAAGATAGAGATCCCTGTCAATTCGCTTCTGAGGGACGACACGCGTGCAGCGGGCGATCAGCAGCGCATTGCGAGGAATCCGATAGTGAGACCGGAAACCGCAGTTCGAATCGTCTACTTTGGTCTCGGCAAAGTGGAAGCAATTAGGCACAACGGCCACATCCAGGTGCGGGGCCCAGCGGACGAGTTGCTCTCTGGCCGCTCCAGTGATGGTAGCGTATCGAATATACCGGGACGCCGGAGGCTTTGGAATTCCATTGAACGGAGGGTTGCCGTATCGAGAGCTTTCACTGAACCACATTACATCGTGGTCCCGCCAGAGCACATATGGCTCCATACGCCGCTCATCCCCATATTGCTCAATTGCCAGATATAAGGCCCGGGTGAAAATAACATTTTCCGGCAAAGTACCGTTCTCTACTATGACGGTTGAGACTCCCAGCCGGCGCCATGTAGATACAATCGATGCAGCAATGCGAGAAGGAAGGTCGCTGCCCAAATGCTTCTCCATTTCGATAAGATCGCCTTCAGGCAATAGCTCCAGGATTTCTTTTACCAACGATTGCTTATATCCGCTGACTGTAGCGAGCCCATCGATTCTGGCTAAAGATACCCAATCCGGCAAAAGCTCGGCTTCATTTGCATAGGGCCGAAAGAAATCGCCCTTATCGGCGCGTACATCGTAGCCAAGATCCAGATATATCTTGTATCCATACTTAAAAAAGACAGAGGCAATCTTAAGAAATTCTTCGGTAATTCCAGAAACAAGGATGCCATCGGTAGAGATGCCAAAGAGGACTGGGCCGGGCAGAGCACTATCCAAGCCTATGGACGTATTTTCATAAAAATTCACTAACCTTACCCCCTTAAGCACAGGTGTCCGGTGCCATGTCGATCGATCAAGTAAGCTGGCGTCGTCCAATGTGGAAACGACGGATCGAGGGAAAAACCTTCGCCTAAAATGCATGACTTTGATCAGCCAGTGGATTTTTAGGACAAAAACAAGAACGCGACAAAAAGATTTCGGCATCAGAGTAGAATTGCCCATTTTGGTTCTTGCTTAAAACAGCATCCGAACAAAAGGGAGCCGCAACAACGGGTCACATCTCAATCTATGGCATCCGAATATACCTGGACGATCTATAAAGAGTTTCCATTGGGTTGGTGCGGAGTGTGTAATGGCGTGGACGGGTTCGGAACAGAGATT
>DATMMY010000204.1:0-5915 GCA_035569515.1 Candidatus Solibacter sp.
GGAACAGAAGACCGTGTTGGGCCAATACCTGGATCCCATTGCCGACAAGCTGCTGCTCAGCACCATGTTCCTGGTCTTGGCCTACCGGCACCGTATTCCTGCATGGGTCACCGTGCTGGTCTTCAGCCGCGACATCATCATTCTTATCGTCTGTACGCTGTTGTACGGGATTGGGGTGATGCGCGTATTCCGCCCCAGCCTGTTTGGAAAGGCGAATACGGTTGTCCAGGTAGTGACCGTACCGCTGGTGATGCTGCACGAGATCTCCAGCGCAGGTTGGATCACGGAAGCCATGAGAATTGGCATCAATTTAACAATCGCTTTGACCGTTGTTTCCGGGATCCATTACGTAGTACGACTGGCCTTTGACCTTAAGAGCACCCCTACCAAGACCGCGAATACCGGGCGTTAGTAAATCGGTAGAATTTGGATTGTAGAACCGATTGCAGAGCGTAGCCATAACGACCGCTTGGTTAGAGCCCACCAATCTCTTGTCGGGCTCAGTTGTGGAGATGCGTTTGGCGAACGGTTCTTCCTGCCGGATGAAGTCGCGTTGCCGCTGATCAACCAGCGTGCGGTGCCTGCGCCACCCTGGTTCTTTACCGATGAACACGTTGATGGCCCTCTCCATCGTCTCAATTCTGGGAGAACACGGCAAAATTGACCAGGACCAACTGGCGATGAGCTTTGCGGTCAATCACGATCCATCTCGAGGATACGGGGCCGCCATGCACAAACTTCTGCCCCGGATCCGTCAGGGAGGGGCCTCCTGGCGTGACGAAGCCAGGAAGTTGTTTGGCGGGGAAGGCTCTTTTGGAAATGGCTCGGCCATGCGCGTAGCTCCCCTGGAGCTTTCTTTGCCGATGACTTAGAGCGCGTGGCGAAGGAAGCTGAACTTTCGTCGGTCACCACTCATACCCATCCCGAGGCGGTCGCCGGAGCCATCGCAGTCGCGGTTGCGGCGGGCCTGGCCTGGCGCTCCCAGCAGTCGGGCAGCCAGCCTGGGAGTACGGAATTTCTGGAGGAGGTTTACCAAAGGACACCCGCCAGCGAAGTGCGTCTGCGTATCCGCAGGGCCATCAGCCTTCCCGCGAAAGCCTCAGTATCGCGAGCAGCGAGTGTTTTAGGAACTGGCATGCAGGTAACCGCACAAGATACAGTGCCCTTCGCACTCTGGACTGCAGCCCGCCATCTGGATAGCTATGAAGAGGCCATGTGGACGACCTTAAGCGGCCTGGGAGATCGGGATACGACGTGCGCAATCACAGGGGGCATTGTGGTCATGTATACCGGCACCGAAAGCATTCCGCAGGAATGGCTCGATTGCCGTGAGCCGCTTCCAGGCTGGATTTTGAAGTCAAAGAATTTGATCTAGTCTAATCCTGAACGCTGATCCCGGCTTTACTGCTTGTGCGTGCCTCTCAACGTCACGCGTGATTGCCGTGTTATGCCATCAGCCGTTGCCCCATCTCATTGACCCATTCGTCGGCTCCACCCTAGAATCAAAGGCTTGCTTCCTATTATGGCCTTACAACTCTATAACACGCTTTCCGGAAGAATCGAAGAGTTTTCCCCTTCGGCGGACAACACCGTCCGCATGTATGCCTGCGGGCCAACCGTCTACGACTATGGCCATATCGGCAATTTCCGGACTTTTGTCGCGGTGGACATCCTTCGCCGTTTCCTCCGGATGAGCGGATTCAAGCTGCAGCACGTCATGAACATCACAGACGTGGATGACAAAATCATCCGCAATGCGGCCCGCGAGCACAAATCGGTCAGGGAATACACTCGGACGTACGAACAGGCTTTTCTGGAAGACATGCACACTTTGAACCTGGAGCAGCCGGAGTACCTGGTGCGCGCTACCGAGCATATCCAGGAAATGGCCCGCTTTATCCAGGAATTGGAACAGAAGGGCTTTGCCTATCGCACGGAAGACGGCTCTTATTATTACCGGATTGCCAAGTTCCCTGAGTACGGAAAGCTGTCGAAGAAAGATTTCGCCGGTATGGAGGACGGCGCACGCGTGGACGTGGATGAATACGACAAGGACAATGTGCGCGACTTTGCCTTGTGGAAGGCCCCTAAAGAGGGAGAGGAAGTTTGGGACACTCCAATAGGGAAAGGACGGCCCGGCTGGCACATCGAATGCTCGGTGATGTCCATGAAGTATCTGGGAGACAGCTTTGATCTTCACGCCGGGGGTGAAGACCTGGCTTTCCCGCACCATGAAAATGAGATCGCCCAGTCTGAGGCTCTGACCGGCAAGACCTTCGCGCGGTTCTGGATGCACGTGCGTTTCCTTCTGGTGGAAGGCGAGAAGATGTCGAAGAGCGCAGGCAATTTCTTTACGTTGCGGGACCTCCTGCTCAAAGGACACAAGCCCTCATCGATCCGCTACCTGCTGGCTTCAGTGCCCTACCGCAAGCAGTTCAATTTTACTTTTGACGGCTTGAAACAGGCGGCGCATTCGGTTGAGCGTCTGCGCAACTTTCAGTCTCGTCTGGAAATGGGCCAGGTTCCTCCCGGCAAGTGCCAGCGAATCCACGATCAGGCCGCGGATGCCATGCAGGAGATGCGCAAGGCATTGGAAGATGATTTGAATACCGCACAGGCCCTGGCGGCCATCTTCAACCTGGTACGGGAGGCGAACACCGCGGCCGACCGCGGCGAACTGTCCCAGGACGACAAAGCCCCCCTGCTGGCGGCGTTGAAGCAGTTTGATGAGATCTTTGACGTCTTGAAAGACGATGATGCCGAGAAGGTCAGCCGCAGCCTGGAATGGGCCCGGTCTCAGGGCAAGCTGGCTGAATCCGACCTTCCGGCGGAGACCATTACGGATGCAGAGGTAGAACGTCTTATGGCCGAACGCGCCGCCGCCAAAAAGGCGCGTGATTTCGCTCGAGCCGATGCTATTCGGGCTCAGCTTTCCGAAGCAGGAATTCTGGTGGAAGATACGAAAGACGGAATTCGCTGGAAGAGAAAGTGAGATCTAGACAAAGACATTTGAACTGGGAGTTGTGTCGAGAATCGGGTGATCGGGACATCGGGTGATCAAGAAAAACCGAAGTCCCCAAACATGATTCTTGAGGTCCTTTTGCGGCGACAACTCTTGGCGAAAATGACCTCAAGAAGCTTCCGGCAACTGCCCCCAACCCTATTTCAACGGGTAGCCGCTCATTCCCGGTACGCGCCCTTCCACCTTCAGTACTTTTACGCCAGGGTGGATGTCCTGGACCGAGATCAGGGCAATTGCTCCTTTTTCTGCCCGGATTGCCTCAAGCTGCATTCCATTCGATAGCAGCGCCAGCGGCTGGCGGGGCGCCTCTCCGCTATAAACTTTTTTTACCCAGTACTGCTGATATTCAGACTCGTTCATCTTCAGCACGCGGTTCAGCAGGACATCTCTTTCGCGAGCGCCGGGGCCTCGGACAAACAGGGAAATTGGGCGGGAGCCCCACGACTGCTTTTCTCCGGCAAAGATCTTTCGCAGGTCGGCCAGCGAAATCGCCTCAACAGGATTGGAGGGGTTCACAATGACCGCTACTTCGTTGTCCTCTTCCCTTGGTTTTTCCTTCAGCTGCGTGAACGCGCAACAGGTCACCAACAGCAGTGCCATCACACCATAGCTGAGCAGACGAGTATGGAATCTCTTCATCATCGTGCACCTTCCCGGCGCTAGAACCGAAAAGCCAGTTGCAGCGCCAGATCATTGATCGCCGGCAGTTGCCGGCGCAGGATCCGGTCATATTGCGTCTTAAATGCCACGTAGTCATTGAAATCAAAACGCACTCCGGCACTCGGCCCATGCCGGAGCCCCACGTCCGCGAAAAGCGGGGACTGCGTGGAGGCGTTCGCGTATTGATAACGGAAATAAGGCCGCCATTTCTTGCCGAATTTCTGCGAAATCAGCGTATAAAATGCCGAAGTATTAAAGTTCCGACCACCGTTCTCAACCTTGTGCCGGATAACAAAAGCTTCGTTGAGAAATTCGAACCTGGGCGTGGTGTAGACGACGTGGGCCGAACCGATGGACTGCGCAATGTGAATCGGTTGGTTACTCGGGCTCAGCCGATCGTGGTAAAAAGAGCCGCCTACATCCAGGCCAGGAAGCCAATCCGGCTTCGCGAACAGTCCTACCGCTGTGTTATTTCCGTTGTTCTCGTCCACATCGGGGGCGCCGGGCTGGTTGATTGAGGGGCGGACAGTATCGGCGCTGCCGTACTCGAAGACGTAATTCAGCCCCAGTTTTCCCGAGGGAATTTTTCCAGTGACCGAGGCGCCAATTGCCTGGGTTGGCAACAGACCGCCATCATCGGCAAATTCAACCGCAAGCGGACGATCAACCGCCGTTTGCAGCCATCTGCCATGGTGGAACACCGAGTTGTAATAGCTGGTGGGCGTATGAAGACGGCCAAATGACATTTTGAGATAGTCGTTCATGTCGTACTTCAGCATCAGCCGTTCAATGTCGGTTTGAAATTGCTGGCTGTCGACCTCCGTGAAGACAATCTCACTCAAAACCATGCTTTTCTCAGTAAGTGGTGAAGTGACAAAAAGCTCCAGATCACCGATGGCAAGATTGCCTGCTGAGCCCGAACGAAAACCAAAAAACGCATTTTCCGCCGGATTGGCATCACTGGCGCGATAGCCTACCGAACCGAACCCTTGGAGCTTAATTCCGCGTAAGAAGCTAAAGGTGGGCGCCGACTCGCCGACGTTAGCTGCCTGCTCCGGAGTTGGCGGCATCGGGTTTGCAGGAGGAGTTGCCACTGCCGCTGGCGTTGCCGCCTGTTTTGCCTCCAGCGCAGCAATGCGGGCCTTGAGTTCGTTGACTTCCTGAACCAGGACTTTGATGGTCTGCGCGGAGTCTGCGGCTTCCTGACTCTGACCGCAGCACAGGCCAACCGACATGCCGATCAGGCCTGCTACGGCTAAGATCCGTCTCATAAAATATTCTCTAAATGCTCTCTTTCTTAAATATTTCTAATTAATTGAGCCGTTGGCAAGGATAATGGGCCATACGTCTACTGGCAAGTTACGAACCCCTAATATCGATGTTACTAAAGTAACATTTTGTCCCGAAATGGAACTCTCGATTATTAGAGTCCCTAAATGGAATTTCATGGAGTAATATTGGCAGGATTCTATTGACTTCTTCGGTACCTGCTGAACTGGTGGTTACCAATTCGGCGGCAGCTCACCCACCGATACCAGGGGGCGTTCTCCTTTACAAAACCGGGGGCCATAAAGGTAGTGGGGCGCTGTTTGGGCGGGTTGCTCTTCTCGGCATCGGAAGGTACCTGCCCGGCGGGAATGAGAATCCCGATTTCAACTGGAGATACGGTCACAAACTTTTCATCAATGAGTCCGGCGCCTGACATATGGCCATAGAGCGTTGGACCTCCTTCGCACAACAGCCTCCTGACGCCAAAACCCCGGCGCAAAATTCGCACTGCCTCACGCAAGTCGACGGTCTCTCCTGTGCCTGCGCCTATGACGTGTATATGAGGATGTGAGTTCTGTTCAGCCAGCCTGATGCTTCCCGCCGTGGTGGTAATGATCATGGCATCGACGAGATCACCATCAAAAACCCGGAACGCGCTTAGATCCAGGCGGGCGGCGCTGGTAACAAAGATAATTCTCTCCCGCTGAAGCCCCAGCTTCGTCCGTAACTGCCGCAGCATCGGATCGTCAATTTGGTAGACAGGGCCTCGATTCCCTGAGCTTGTCGTCTCTTCCACGAGGGTATTGATGCCCATCAGGACTCCATCGGCATGGGCGCGAAGCAAGTCCATAAGCCAACGGTCTTCCGCTGATTGTGAAATATCAGCGCCGGTTGGATGACGTCCTTTAAACGAGGCCACGCCGTCCAGAGACTGCACAAAATTGGCATAGATCCATGGCCGGTC
>DATMMY010000205.1:0-9795 GCA_035569515.1 Candidatus Solibacter sp.
TCCACCTTTTCATTCAGAAGCAGCCATCCCAGCAAGACCGCCACCACCGGATTCACATAGGCATAGGTCCCAACTTTGGGGGCCGGAACATGTTCCAGCAGCCAGATGTAGCAGGTAAACCCGATCCATGAGCCGCAGACAACCAGATAGGCAACTGCAAGGACAACTTTGGGAGTCCACTCGACATGGTGAAATCCGCCGGTCGCAAATGCCACGCCTGTATCCACCAACCCGCCCAGGGTCATCTGCCAGGCGATGGCGGCAAACACACCCACACTGAGCGACCAGCGACTGGAGAGGACCGTACCATAAGCCCAGCCGAAAGAGCCGGTCAGCAGAATGACTACACCGGCCAGTTCCATGTGACCAAAATGCGTACTGGAACTCAGCTTGGGCCACAGCAGTATGAGTATGCCGGCAATGCCCAGTGCGAATCCCGCCAGTCCCAGAGGGGGAATGCGAGCGTCCCTGAATATCCACGCTTCAATCACCGCTATCCAAATGGGAAGAACGGCGACCAGCAAGGCCGTCAGCCCGCTCGGCAGATACTCTTCCGCCCATATCACTCCTATATTTCCAACGGACAGCAAAAGCACGCCTATGGCGAGCAGACGCAACGCATCCTGGCGATTGAGCCGGATCTTCTGGCCTGCAAGAGCACAAAAGGCCAGCATGATGGGGCCGGAGATCATATAGCGCACGGACGCGAGCGTGAAGGGCGTCATGTGCTCCACGGCCACGCGCATGGCCAGATACGTTCCGCCCCAGAGAATGGAGAGAAGCGAGAATGCCGTGATTACGCGAAGCCGGTGCTTTTTTTCAGCGGGACTCATGTGGAGACACCATAATCAGACACACCAAGCGCCCTGAACGATGCGAAAAAACGTGAACAGCGGGAATTTACATCGAGCTGCGGCGGATAAAAGTTAAATAGGTTAAACCGTTCGGGATATAATGAATTGTCTCATGAAACAGCGAACCACAAACTGGGGCCCCGTGCAGCTGCCAAAGCGTTCCCTGGCCTGCTGGGTGGATTTCCTCGTCTGCCCGCGTCGCCATCTGGCGATGCTACCTTCGCACGTTCGCGCCAATTTATTCGCAGGCGACTAATTCCTCTTTTTTCCGTCGCTCACCCTGGCCTGACCCCTGGCTGATTTTTTGCAATCGCGCTTCAATGCGCCTGAAAACTTTCGATTTAAAGAGGATGCTCATGTCTACCCAAACGCTGAATTCCGTCGCTGGCCCCAAAATCAAGACCAAACTGCCCGGGCCCAACGCGCAAAAAGTTCTGCAGGGCGATGCTCAATATGTCTCGCCGTCGTATACCCGATCCTATCCTCTGGTGGCCAAGCGAGGCCGCGGCGTCATAGTGGAGGATGTTGATGGAAACGAGTTCCTGGACTTCTCCGCAGGAATCGCGGTGGTCTCCACCGGGCACTGCCATCCGGAAGTAGTGGCCGCCATTCAGAAGCAGGCTGCTGAACTGATCCACATGTCCGGCACCGACTTCTATTACGAGAGCCTGGTCACGCTGGCCAAGCGGCTGGAGAAGATTGCTCCCATGAGCGGACCGGTGCGGGTGTATTACGGGAACTCCGGCGCCGAAGCGGTGGAGGCGGCCATGAAGATGGCCCGCTATCACACCAAGCGCCAGGGCATCATCGCGTTTTACGGCGCCTTCCATGGACGCACCATGGGCGCGCTCTCCCTCACCGCCTCCAAGGTACAACAGCGCCGGCGCTTTCTCCCGCTGGTTCCCGGAGTGGCCCACGTTCCTTACCCTGACGTTTATCACCGGCCCGAGGGCATGACCGAATCCCAATACGCACTGGAGTGTGCGCGCTTTATTGAAGACAAGGTCTTCAAGACCATCATGCCGCCCGAAGAGTGCGCCGCCATCTTTATTGAGCCGATTCAGGGAGAGGGCGGTTACATTCCAGCGCCGGCGGAGTTCATGAAGGAATTGCGCCGCATTTGCGACCAGCACGGCATCCTGCTGGTGGCCGATGAGGTGCAAAGCGGCTCCGGCCGGACCGGAAAATGGTGGGCCATCCAGCATACCGGCGTGGAACCCGACATTATCACCATTGCCAAAGGCATTGCTTCAGGCATGCCGCTCGGCATCACTATGACCCGGGCCGAAATCATGGACTGGGTGCCGGGCTCCCACGCCTCAACCTTCGGCGGTAATCCGGTCTGTATTGAGGCCGCTCTGGCTACAATCAATGTCTTGGAGCGCGAAGCCATGCACAATGCCGAAGTGGTCGGCAATCACATCCTGCGGCGTACCAGAAGCTGGGTCGATAAGCATCCCATGGTGGGCGACGTACGGGGCGTGGGACTCATGATTGGCGTCGAAATCGTTCGCGACAAGCTGAGCAAAGCTCAGGTGCCGGACGTCCGCGACCGTATTGTGGAGCTGGCCTTTGAACGCGGCATCCTTTACTTGGGCGCAGGACAGAGCTCTATCCGCATCGCTCCACCACTGGTGATCAACCAGGAGCAGGCTGATATCGGGCTGGACGTACTGGAAGAGTGCATTTCCATTGTGGAGAAAGAGCAGAAGAAGTAGTTGTAAATCGAAGGACCTTGCGTTTGTGACCAGCAGTCCAATGCAACAAACGCAAGGTCCGTCGCAGATTGCCATAAGTGCCAAAATTGCCAAAATTGTATGCCTCGCCAGATCACACGCTTGACCATCCGCGCTCTCGATTCCCTCGCGCGTCTCCTGCCTCGACGAAAATCGCCACCGGCGCACCTTGCCACGGGCCGCCGCGGAGAAGAAGAGGCCTATTTTTACCTGCGGAAACTTGGCTATGTGATCGTAGCCCGCAACTACCGGACGCCGCGCAGCCGCAGCGAATTGGATATGGTGGGCTGGGACCGCGATACGCTCTGTTTTATCGAGGTAAAGACCCGCACCTTCCGGGACGAGTTGCTGCCCGCCGAATCGGCGGTGGATTTTGATAAGCGGCGCGACCTCTCCTACGTGGCCCGCGAATTCCTGCGCAAGACCAGGGGGAAGGAAGACCCTCCGTTCCGCTTTGACATTGTCACCGTGTACCTGGAGCCCGGCCTCAACCCGCAGATCACCCTCTTGAAAAGCGCCTTCGCCATGGCTTAGTCACATGGCTTAGAATACGGATTGTGCCTGAGCTAAGAAAAGATCCCGTCACAGGGCGCTGGGTCATCATCTCCACGGACCGCTCCCGGCGTCCCGGAGATTTTTCTCGTGAGCCGGTCGTTTTGAAAGGCGGTATCTGTCCTTTCTGTGAGGGCCATGAAAGCAAGACGCCGCCTGAGATTCTGGCGTATCGTCCGGGAGAAAACCCCAAGCGGGACTCTGCCGGATGGAACCTGCGCGTGGTTCCTAACAAGTTCCCTGCGCTGGGCATTGAAGGCCAGCTCGACCGCCAAGCGGACGGCATGTTCGACAAGATGAGCGGCATTGGCGCTCATGAGGTGGTGATTGAGACTCCGAACCACGGAGAAACTCTGGCCACCATGCCGGTCAGGCGCGTGGAAGATGTTTTGTGGGCCTTCCGCGACCGCATCCTCGACCTGAAACAGGACCACCGCTTCAAGTACATTCTGGTGTTCAAGAACCACGGCGAGGCCGCCGGGGCGTCGCTGGAGCACCCGCATTCGCAAATCATCGCCTTGCCGATCCTGCCCAAACAGGCGGTAGAAGAGCTGGAAGGAGCCAAGCGCTACTTTGCCAATAAAGAGCGGTGCATCTACTGCGACATTATCCGCCAGGAATTAGAAGAGCGCATCCGCGTTGCCGCGGAGAACCAGGATTTCGTGACCATCTCGCCCTACGCGCCGCGCTTCCCTTTTGAAACCTGGATTCTGCCCAAGCGCCACGAGTCGGCCTTTGAAAACTCTCCTTCTCATTTCTACGAGAACCTGGCCCGGATGTTGCGGACGATTTTGATCAAGTCCATTCACGTTCTCGACAATCCCCCTTATAACCTGGTCCTGCATACCTCGCCCATCCAGGAAAATACCAACGACTACTATCACTGGCATTTGGAGATCATCCCCAAGCTGACGAAGACCGCAGGCTTCGAATGGGGAACCGGCTTCTACATCAACCCCACACCCCCAGAAGAGGCAGCCAAGTTCCTGCGCGAAGCCAGCGTGGAAGAGTTGCAGCCTGTGCAGGTTTAGCAAACGCTATAGCGACGTAAGGCCTAGGTTAAGACAGCGCCACTGGAGGGCGACAGAGGGCCGGATAATAGGGGCTGATCTCAGAGTTGCTCGCTCCCAGATATCCAATTGCTTACTCTTTGCTAATTTTTTTGACACGTTCTGCCATTTCCAAATATGGATCAATCTTATCTTTGATTAACTTAGCTGCATCGAGAGGATTATCTGCGGCGCGAGCCGAATGTGGTGGAAGAGGATCACCGCGGAAGGTGGCTTGAACAATCTCTACAATGCTATTAGCAAAAGGTTGTACATACTCCGGCTTTAGTTCCTGGTTGTTAGCACGGAATGTGAAATATAAAGCTCTTTTTGCATCCGCCGCCATTCTCAAGCGGACATAGTATCGAAATTCAGAAACAGTTGCGCGGTGGAGCTGAAAGAAATTAGCAGCAATGGCTCCAATTGAGCCAACAAAAAGTAAACGGGAAACAAACTGCAATATGTGAGCCGTGATGGGATGAATACGTAACAATTCAGGATTGGCTGGTAGATGATTTGCTGTATAAAACCAGCATACGATTCCTGTAAATGTGAAAACGAGCCCTGCACCTAAGAATGCCCATTGGTACCACCCAGTCACCTTTTGCTGTCTCTCTCGTCTGTCGAAAGATTCATCGAGAAGCCGGAACGTCGGCTGCAATTTGAGGCGCAAAAATTCTTTATGACTTTGAACTTTTTCATCGATTATAACCTTAAGAATTGATCGTTCGAGTTCCGGAATATTCTTCGCGTCTAGATCTTTCTCGACCAACGCTTTCAGTTCTTCGTGCTGACGATTATAGTCCTTTGCGTCCTGAGTTAACTGATCCGAAACAGAATTTGACTGGCGAGTCTCCATTTTGAAATAGTTTCTCCCGAAATGCGTCTTTAAGTTTGCGCCCAAGAGTATACAGTCTAAAATACGCTATCCAGTTTAAATGTTGTCAATAAAACGCATAATAGAGGTTGCCTATCACAACTCGTCCTCATGATTTGGCAGGCGTTTGGGGACCTGATGGTGGCTTCTTGGCGGAAACTTCAAGCAGCTTTATTGGTATTAGTGGAATTTCAAAGTCCATTACTAAAGCGCAAATATTTCTTTTCTATATCTTCCTCTCAGTATCTTTGGGTCATGCGGGCGCGGTAACTGGATTCACCGCGACTTCCTAAACACCAAAACCGCATTGAGTCCGCCAAAGGCGAAGGAGTTTGAGAGCGCGTATTCAATCTCAGCAGGCCGGGCCTGGTTGGGGACTATATCCAGGTCGCAGTCCGGATCGGGCGTGGTGAAATTTGCGGTTGGCGGAATTATCTTTTCGTTCATCGCCATCATTGTGGCAACAGCTTCCAGGGCTCCCGCTGCCCCTAGAGCATGACCATGCATGGATTTGGTAGAGCTCACTGCGAGCCGGTCGGCGTGTTTCCCGAAGACTTCGCGTATGGCGCGTGTTTCCGTCACGTCATTGCCTGCGGTGCCTGTACCGTGAGCGTTGATATAGGCAATCTGTTCAGGCGCAAGCTGGGCGTCAGACAAGGCTGCCTTCATTGCGGTGGCCGGACCTTGGTAAGTGGGCGAGGTAATATGCCCAGCATCCGAGGACATTCCAAATCCAACAATCTCGCCGTACACCCGGACGCCGCGTGCCAGCGCTCTCTCCATGGGTTCCAGCACCAGCATGGCTGCACCCTCGCCCAGAATCAATCCCCTGCGGTCCTTGGAAAACGGCCGGCAGGTGTCGGAAGATACCACCCTCATCGCCTCCCATGCCTTCAGCAGGCCAAAGCTGAATGGAGCTTCACTGCCTCCGGTGATGGCCGCGTCCACCTGGCCGCTGCGGACCATCCAGAATGCCTGCCCCATCGCGTGATTGGCGGAGGAGCAGGCGGTGGAAACCGTATAAGCAGGTCCGGAGATTCCAAACTCCATCGAGATATGGCTTGCGCCCGCATTGGCCATGGTTCGGGGAATGGTCAGCGGATGGACTCGGGGTAAATTCTTCTGGTAGACACCAACGAAACCGGCATCCTGGCTTGTCTGGCCGCCGACGCACGAACCGGTCACCACGGCAGTTTTCCCGGCAAGCTCCGGCGCAATCTTGAGGCCCGAATCAGCCAGCGCCTGCCGCGCTGCAATCAGCGCGAACTGGGCGAAACGGTCCATCAAGTCGAGCTGGTCATGCTTGAAATGCTGCTGCGGATCGTATCCGCGCACCTCTGCACCGTTTTGAAAGCGCAGTTTTGAAGCGTCCACCAACTGGATCGCGGCAATTCCGGGCTTGCCCTGCACCAGAGAGGACCACGTCTCCGCCACGTTCGCCCCCAGGGCGCTGATGATGCCCATGCCGGTAATTGCGACTCGTTGTGGCGGCATCCTATTCCGATGGGCCCTGCTGCGGCGATGACGTTTCCGCCAAAAGCAGTTTCAGTTTCTCGACCAGGTCCGGCACGCTGTGAATGGAGTTCGCAATCTCATTGGATACCGAGACATCGAATTGACTCTCAACCTCGAAGATCAGATTGATTGCGTCGAGTGAATCCAACCCCAGCTCTTCAAACGTGCTATTGAGCGACACCTGCTCGCGAGGCAGCCTCTTGGTGGAGGCAATCAAGTCCAGCACTTTCTCTGTAATGTCGTCAGGCATAGGCAGTTAATGGGCAGGAAAGAGTATACCGAACAGCGGTCTCGAGCATTGCTCCAAACACACTGAATCGTAGCGCAGAAACCAGCGGGTCGGCAAATCCAGGCACAATCCGTCTGCCGCTTGTGCGGCCAACGCCGATGTGTCTCCCCGATGACACATCGGACGGGTCTGTTTTGACACGCCTCGATCTGTAACACTAAGAAAATAAAGATTTTCATAAAGGGTCCCTAAGCTGCACTTCTCCCATGCGAACAGCAAACACCAACTTGACGGGGGAGGATTAGAAAGATGAGCAACGACAAATTGATGGGCGTCGCGATTTGGGTTGTGCTTTGGGTAGTGGCGTTAGGGTTTCTGCTACGGCCCTAGCCAAAATCAACACCGAGGCAACCACAAAGGACACAAAGGGAACACGAAGGAAATCAAAATCAAATCTCACCGCAGAGTTCGCAGAGAAGAGCAGAGGGGCAAGGGGGAAACCCTCTGGCGCAAAAGCGGTACGAAAATTTGTGAGAAGAACACGATTTCAAAGCACTTCCTCTGTGGTTGGGGTTTTTGCCTTTGATCTTCTCCGCGTCTCCCTGTCGGAGCCTGCCCTTGAGCATAGCGAAGGGTGGTAGGTGTTGATTTACTTGCGGCCTGGCCGCGCCGTGTCCTTTTCTGGTTCTTTAGAGCGCTACCGAAAAGTTATCTTGCTTTTACCTGTGTGAACTGTTTTGATGATGCAACCGCATATCGCAATGACAAAAAGCCGGACAAACCTCAGGGCATCCATCTGCGCTATGACCGCTGTGCTTTGCTGCTTTGCCTGGGCTTCCACGCAGGCGGCGAAGAACCGCGATCACGCCGGAACTGCGATCCAAGATCTTCTGAAAAACGACCGGCTGCAAGATGGCACTCCAGATTTCCTGCACCTCGACTCAGCCTCAGATCGCGAGGCGTTTCGCAACTGGTTCACCGGCATTGCCGAATACCAGGCGTTGCGTCCGGCCCAGGAGTTGCCGGCGGAGATCATCGACTGCGCCGCCCTGCTGCGGTATGCGTACCGGGGAGCGCTGCACGCCCACAATGAATTCTGGCTGGAAGAAAACAAGCTGGGAGCCTTGGCCTATCTGCCCTCGGTCAGAAAATATTCATATCCTCACACGCTTCTGGGAGCTGCGCTTTTTCGGGTCCGTCCGGAACCTGACACAGAAAATCCCAGACAGGCCTTCGCTGAATTTGCCGACGCCAAGACCCTGCTGCAGTTCAACACCTACCGGGTCTCTCGCGACGTGCGCCTGGCGCAGCCCGGCGACCTGTTGTTTTACCGCCAGTTGGAGCAGAACTCGCCTTATCACTCCATGGTCTTTGTGGGCAAAAGTCATTGGGCCAATGATGGCCAGCACGAGGCCATCCTGGTGTACCACACCGGCCCTATCGGCAAAGCTCCAGGTGAGATGCGGCGGGTGGGGCTGAGTCAGTTGATGCAGCATCCTTCACCGCGCTGGAGGCCTGTGCCGGGCAACAGCAACTTTTTGGGGGTTTACAGATGGAACATATTAAAAGAAGCGAACTAATTCGATTGCGCCGTTTTCGCGTTTGCCCCGCTGTGCTGATTGCGGTCCTGTGGATGACCGTGCTTCCTGCCCTGGCCCATGCTGAGCCCTACTTTTCGGTTACTACCGATCGCACCTTTCTGCCGGGGGAAAAGATTACCGTCCATCTGTATACCAGGGATGTTGAGGCCCTGGAGTTTCGCCTCTACCACGTCAACGATCCCACCATGTTTTTTGAAAAACTCGGGGACGTTCATGGGTTCGGCCAGCGGTCGCCCAAAGAACAGATTGAGACGCCAACCTGGATCGAGCGCTTTCATGACTGGAAGCACAGGATGTGGACCGAGATCCGCGACTTCTTCCGCGGCCAGTTCTCGCGCAGGTCGCGCGCCGAGATCCGCGAATCGCAGGGAGCGGCAAGAAAAGGAAAGCTGGGCCAGGCCGCCATGTTTGCCGAAGCGCCCATCTTGAACTCCCGGCAACTGGTGGCCCGCTGGAAGCAGGAGATGCCGCCGCGTTTCTTTTCCGAAAGCCAGGATGTTCCGGTTGAGTCGCTCGGCAACGGCGTATACGTAGTTGAAGCCACGAACGGGACTCTAAGGGCTTACACCCTTCTCGTGATCAGCGAGCTGGCGGTAATCACCAAGAGCGCTCCCGGACAGATGCTGGCCTACTCCGTAGACCGCAAGTCCGGCACCCCAATTCCCAACACGCAGATCAAAATCTGGGCCAGCCACAAAGAGCAGGGCTCGGCCAGGACAGATTCGCAGGGCCTGTCTCTGATCTCGCTTCCGGCGGAGCATTTCGACGACACCCGCATCCTGGGCGTCCACGATAAGGACGTGGCCCTGGTTGCTCCTTATTATTTCAACATCAGCAGCAACCCCGATGAAGACTGGACAGGCTACATCTACACCGACCGCCCGGTATATCGGCCCGGACACACCGTCCACTTCAAAGGCATTCTGCGCACCCGCAACGGCGAGAAGTATCGCGTGCCGGCAGGAGAGCCGGTCCAGGTCACGGTGGAAGACACCAACAGCAAGCAGGTGTTTCATGCGGAGACAACCGTCTCGCAATTCGGCGGCATCCACGGAGACTTTACGCTGGGGACCGACGCCGCCCTCGGCTACTACTCCATCTCCGTCACCAGCAAGGGCGGCGCGCGCTACGGCATGAGCGGCGGCTTCAACGTCGAAGAATACAAGAAGCCCGAATACGAGGTGCGAGTCACTCCGGAGAAACTGCGCATCCTGGAGGGCGACTCCATCAGCGCGACCATTGAGGCCAAGTATTACTTCGGCGAGCCGGTCGCGGGGGCCCAGGTCAAGTATGTTGTGCATCGGGAAACTTACTGGTCTTACCTGATGGGCGACGAAGACGATATGGGCGGCGGCGAAGGAGAAATGGGTGGCGGAGCTGGG
>DATMMY010000206.1:0-3921 GCA_035569515.1 Candidatus Solibacter sp.
CAATTTCATGGGGAGAGCTCCTTAAGACCCAAGCGGCAGGGTTCGCCGGTCACATAAGTTCGATATCGGAAAGAGCAAGTGAGATGCCAATGGCCGTTAGTAACCATGATCTTGCAAGTCCTTTTAAATTAATATCTTAGATAGGCTCACCCTGTGGGCGTACGCCTGGGAAAGCAATCCGCAGTAAAATTTTTACGTACCAGCGGCTGTTAACATAGTCATAACTAGCGCTGTTCTGCCAGAAAACTCGTGGACCTGATTGAGAAAATCCGAATTCTACCTCCCCAGCCTGGCGTCTACCTCTACAAGAACGCCGAAGGAGAGGTCATCTATGTGGGCAAAGCCAAGAGCCTGCGGGCACGGGTACGATCTTATTTTCAGGAGGGCGTGGGCGAGGCGAACGCCAAGACGGGATCTTTGCTGCGAGACGCGGTGGATGTCGAATACATCGTAGTCGCGAACGAAAAAGAGGCTCTGGCGCTTGAGAACAACCTGATCAAGCAGAAGAAACCGCGCTTTAACATCCTCCTGCGGGATGACAAGACTTATCCGTATATCAAGCTCACCCTGGCGGAGCGCTTTCCCAGGGTCTATGTCACCCGCCGTCTCAAGAAAGACGGCAGCGCATACTATGGACCGTACTTCCCCGGAAACCTCGCATACCGGATCGTGGACCTGATCCACCGGGATTTCCTGGTGCCTTCCTGCAAGGTAGACCTGACCCGTTACCATCCCAGACCATGTCTCCAGTACTACATCAAGCGATGCCTGGGGCCGTGCGTTAAGGATCTGACCACCCCTGAGGCTTATCAGGAGGCCGTCCGCGACGTCCAGTTGCTGTTGGACGGCCGCCAGACCGACCTTTCCAGATCTTTGCGCCGGCGCATGGACGAGGCCGCCGAGAACCAGGAGTATGAGCGCGCCGCCAAGTATCGCGATCTGTGCTCTACCATGGAGCAGCTTCAGGAAAAACAAAGGATGGCCGCCGTTGAAGGCGACGATGTAGACGTGCTTGCCTACCATTACGAAAACGAAATGCTGGCCGTGAATCTGTTCCACATGCGCGGGGGGAAAGTTCTCGATCGCCGTGAGTTCTTCTGGGAGGAACTGCCCGAACAGGAGCCGGGCCAGGCGTTTAATCCGGGCGAATTCTTCTCCGCCCTGGTAAAGCAGATCTATATTGACCAGCAATACGTCCCACACAATGTCCTGGTGCCGGTTGACTTTGAGGACCGCACAACGCTGGAAGAGTTGCTGGGGGAAAAGCGTCAGAAAAAAGTGGAAATCCTGGTGCCCCAGCGAGGGGAAAAACGGTCAATGATTGACCTGGTGGCGCAAAACGCCAAGCAATCTTTTGACCAGCGGTTCCGCGTAATGAAACCTGCGGCAAAGGCAGTTCAGGAGGCGTTGCAGGATGCACTCACTTTGCCGGATGTCCCTAAACGCATTGAGTGCTTTGACATCTCCCACATTCAGGGCAGTGAGACCGTGGCTTCGATGGTGGTGTGGGAAGACGGCAAGATGAACAAATCCGAGTACCGCAAATTCATTGTTCGAACCGTGGAAGGCGTAGACGATTTTGCTTCCATGCGGGAGGTAATTACCCGCCGCTATAAGCGGCTGCGGGACGAGGACAAGAGTTTTCCGAGCCTGGTTCTGGTGGATGGAGGACTGGGCCAGTTGCACGCCGCCGCAGAGGCCTTGGAATGCCTGGGGATCACCAACCAGCCTTTGGCGTCGATAGCGAAAAAAGAGGAGATCATCTATGTCTATGGACAGGAAGATGATCCGGTGGTGCTGGACCGCCATTCGCCTGTCCTGCACCTGGTGCAGATGGTGCGCGATGAATCGCACCGCTTTGCCGTCACCTTCCATCGCAAGCGCCGCCAGATGCGCGATAGAAAATCAGAGCTCCTGGAAATACCCGGAATCGGGGAGCGCGCCCGCCAGAGACTACTGCAGCATTTCGGGAGCGTCCGCGCCGTGCAGGAAGCCGACGCCGCTGCGTTGAATGCGATCCTCACGAAACCTCAGACCGAGGCAGTGTTGAAGCACTTTCAGAAGCAGCCAGCCGGGTAGTTCACTCGTGCACTAAAGTTTCTACATTTTGAAGGATTAGCTGAACAGTATCATCACTCGACAATCTTCTTGGCCAGAATTCTTTCAACGGCGCTTTCGATGCCAGGGAGGAAGAAGGAAGTGTCGTTGTTTGGGGTTGATTGGGCGATGCTCAGAGCTTCGTTCCAGCGCTGTACGACAATGCGGCCCGGAGAGTCCACACTGTTGCCTTGCGGGACCTCAGGACGCATAAGAGTCACGGCCCAAAAAAGAGTCACAGCCAGATAGAACATGGCATTGAGCACGTCCAGTTCTGAACTGGAAATCGCAATTGTAACGAAACCCTTCATGAAGGAAGCTGCCAATGCCACGGCAGCGGACGAACCCAGCCCCAGGGCGATGGCCATTCCACGGCTACGCCAGGAGAGACCGAGGCGTTTTTCAAACAGCAGCAGCAGGAACAAGAGGCCGCATTGCATCACGCGAAGGCTGTGATCAATCAACAACCTGAGAGATTCAAAACTGCTAAGGCTGCCCAGCCGGTTGTTGGCGGCCAGAGCGCTAATCGTAGCAAAAACCGTCAGGAACGCGGCCACCAGAAGGAAAACGGCCGCCCAGCGAAACAACATCCTGCCCAGATCAATCAGCGCCGAATAAGGTTTTAGCGCGTTGATGAAAACCTCATACAACACAGCAAACGCAAGCAGCAGACCGATCAGCGAAACAACCCAATCTACATACATGAGCCAGAAGGGTCGGATAGCAAAGACATGGAGGGTGACGGCCACGGAAAGCGCTAATGAGCTGAACAGGAGATATTGGAAAAACAGCGGGAACTCAGGCCGCAGTTTCCGCTTCAGCATGATCGCGAGAACAAATAACTGCATGGCCAGGGGCAGAATCCGCGATAGTGCGATCACGGGCATCAACTTGCCTCCCAAGCGAGTCAGAATCTTATACGGCGTTCAATCGGGATGCAAGCACATTAACTAGTTACTTATGTACTTCTTCTCAACGATAAAGTCATGTGCCAGAAACGTTAATTTTCTTTAACAATGCCGCCGGGGTTCCGCTCGATTCGCTATAATGGCGCTCGTTTCTTTCGCCTGAATTCACTGGTGAAGAAGGAGAGCTAATGAAAGATGTTCTGAAACTCACGCTGAATCAGGAAACATTGCGTCACCTGAACGGGTTCTCGGCGGACGCCCTGCTTCCGCTGCAAACGCAGGCCAGCATCTGCAACATTTGCATTCCGCCGACCGAATCCCCCAACTGCAACCCTGCATAGCTGCGGCATGTCTGGGAGGGCCGCAAAAACTTTCCAGTTTCGCAATGGGATCTCATCCGACCCCAAGCCATTCTGGGAGTTTGCCGGCCTCCGCATCTACAAAATCAGAGATTTGCCAGGCGGCGCAGTTATAGCATTTTAAATTTAGTGTAGACCGCGCGCATGCGAGACAAGTAACAGCCCCCACCATCCCTGTCGGGGATGGTTGCGTGAACCAGAGACTGTCGTTAGATCATTCCCATTCGCGTTCATTCGCGTGAATTCGTGGCTAAATCGGGTTTCGCCTCCGCTCAGGCTCGCCCCTTCGCAGAGTGCCGCTCTTCTACCACGGAATGCAGATAAGCTTTCACATTGGCGCTGAGCCGTGAATTCACCAGCACCTCCTTCAGTATTTTCACCGGTAGCTCATTGGCAAACTGGAGGACGCGGGCAAACGGGGTGTTTTCGTTTGCGAGCAACGCCATCTTGATGTCATTGCGTCGCGACCACTTTTCATGGTGACACACTGCCATCACCAGGAGTTCTGTGCCTTGTTCAGCCCGCAAGGCTCTCACGATCAGGGTCTCCGTCATCTG
>DATMMY010000207.1:0-7224 GCA_035569515.1 Candidatus Solibacter sp.
GTAGACCCTGGCCCGCGAGGAGGCGCTCCCGGTGCCGGAGGCCCCGTTCCTACCCTCAATCCGGATGAAACCAGGTTCTGGGACGGAGGACTGAGGGACTTCCTGATCATCTTTTCTGTGCGCGGCACTATCGCCGGCGAGCCCGGCGTAGGGCTTGGGCCTGCCTTTAACGGCAACAGTTGCGCCCAGTGCCACGCTGAGCCAGCCGTCGGCGGCAGCAGCCCTGGTCTTAACAGTCCCACACATCCGGTCCCGAATCCGCAAATCGCTCTGGCGACACTCGACGGTGCGACCAACTTTGTTCCTTCGTTCATCACACCGCCAAGCCCGGTTGTGGAAGTACGATTTATTCAGGACACCACGGGCGCTCTGGATGGCGGCGTGCACAATCTATACACAATCCAAGGTCGTGTGGATGCTCCAGGCTGCGTCCTGGCCCAGCCGAATTTTCCGTTCGAGCTTGGTAACAACAACGTGATCTTCCGCATTCCGACCCCGACTTTCGGATTGGGCTTTGTGGAGAACACTCCGGATAGTACGCTGCAAAGCAATCTTGCAGCCAACGCAGCCGTGAAAGGACCCCTTGGCATCTCCGGCCGCTTCAACACCAACGGCAATGACGGCACCATCACCCGCTTCGGTTGGAAGGCGCAAAACAAGTCACTGCTGATTTTCTCGGGCGAAGCCTCCAACGTTGAGCAAGGCGTCTCCAACGAGTTGTTCCCTAACGAGCGCTCGGCGGTTATGGGATGCGTCTTCAACCCAACTCCGGAAGACAGCACTCATATCATCATCCCGCCCGGCCCCACCGCGGGCGATGATGCCAGCCAGGTTTCTTCATTGGCGGTGAACTTTGGCGCATTCATGCGTCTCAATGCGGTACCAGTGCCGGTTGCGTTTACGCCGTCAGCAGCGAACGGCCAGACCTTGTTCAACAAAATCGGCTGTGTCTTGTGCCACTCCGATACTCTGATAACGGCGCCATCGCCGTTTACCGGCATGAGTAACTTTAAGTACCAACCCTTTTCGGATTTCGCGCTTCACCACATGGGCTCAACGCTGGCGGACGGCGTGACCCAGGGCGTTGCCGGGCCTGACGAGTTCCGTACTGCGCCGCTGTGGAATGTCGGCCAGCGGCTCTTCTTCCTCCACGATGGCCGCACCAGGGACCTGCTGGCGGCCATAAGATTCCATTTCAGTCCGAATGCCGACTGCATAACCACCACCAACTCTCAAAGCTTCAAGGTCAATGGCATAGCTAAAATGCCCTCCACAACCGTGAACTTCTGCGGCTCGGAGGCCAATGGCGTAGTCAACAATTTCTTTACCCTCACCGCGGCGCAGCAGCAGGACATTCTCAACTTCCTGCGCTCGCTCTGAGGCGGCACATCCCAACTTGCAATGAACGGCGGGCCTTCATTCGAAGGCCCGCCGCGCTTTGTTCTACAGCGGTTTCGGAATTGGTGTAGCCCGTTCGTTTAAAGCGGTTTCGGAAATAGTGTGCCCTCGCAAAGGGTGGAAGAACGGGCGTGTTAGTGCCACCAGCAACCGGACTCTTAGCCCTGGTGGCAAAGGCGGGGAACATGGGGACTGGGATTCACCATCTCGGCATTTGCACTTGATCTGCGCGTCCACTGACAAACTGACGGCATACAGCAAAGACAGGCCTTCGGCGCTGTATAATTGGAAATTGTCCCTATGGTATCTGGAATATCAGTGAATCCCTCGCAAAACCACAACAAGATTCGCTCTACGACCGTGGTCTCTGTGCGCCGTGATGGTCAGGTCGTTATGGCCTCAGACGGCCAGGTGACCCTGGGAGAGGGGATCATCAAGCACAGCGCCAAGAAGATCAGGCGCCTGTACAACGATAAGATTCTCGCCGGATTCGCCGGTTCCACAGCAGACGCGTTCTCCCTGTTCGCCCGTTTTGAGGCCAAGCTGGAGCAGTACCACGGCAACCTTGGGCGCGCGGCAGTTGAGCTGGCCAAAGACTGGCGTACCGACAAAGTCTTGCGCCACCTGGAAGCGCTGCTGCTGGTCAGCGACATGAAGCAGACCTTCATGATCAGCGGCGCGGGCGATGTGATTGAACCCGATGGTGGCGTGGCCGCCATTGGCAGCGGCGGTCCATACGCCCTTGCGGCAGCCAAAGCTTTACTGGAAAACACCAATCTTCCCGCCCGCAGGATAGCGGAAGAAGGCATGAAGATTGCCGGCAAAATCTGCATTTATACCAATGAGACATTTACCGTGGAGGAACTATCGGACCCGGAAAAGCAGCAGAGCGCATCTGGAAAGTAAGAGGTATTGAGGAGCAGTAGTTAGATGGCCATTTATTTACCCGGAACAACAGAAGAAAACGACGTAATGCTGGACGAGCTTACTCCCCGCGAAATCGTCGTGGAACTTGACAAGTACGTGGTCGGCCAGCACGCCGCCAAGCGCGCGGTCTCCATTGCCTTGCGCAACCGCATGCGCCGCCAGAAGCTTCCGCCGGACTTGGCGGAAGAGATCATGCCCAAGAACATCATCATGATTGGGCCTACCGGCGTGGGGAAAACCGAGATCGCCCGCCGGCTGGCCAAGCTGGCCAACTCGCCGTTTTTAAAAGTTGAGGCTTCCAAGTTCACTGAGGTTGGTTACGTGGGCCGCGACGTTGAATCCATGGTCCGCGACCTGGTAGAGATTTCCATCGATATGGTCCGCGAAGAAAAGCTGGAAGAGGTCGCGGAAAAGGCCGAGCTCAACGCGGAAGAAAGACTTCTGGATCTGCTCCTGCCCTCCACTCCAGCCCAGCCCCAACCCACTGCAGGATTTGCGCTGGCGGCGGAAGACAGCGACTCTACGTCCCGCACCCGCGAAAAGCTGCGCCAGCAATTGCGTGAAGGTAAACTGGACGAGCGCATCGTCGAACTGGAAGTCCGTGAGCGCTCCATGCCCGCCTTTGAGATCATCTCCAACCAGGGCGTTGAGGAGATGGACATCAACATCAAGGAAATGCTGCCCAACATCTTTGGCCAGCGTACCAAGCGCCGCAAGATGAAAGTCAGCGAGGCCTTTGAATATCTCATCCAGGAAGAAGAGTCGCGCCTGATTGATATGGACCAGGTCACGCGCATGGCCGTGGACCGCGTGGAACAATCCGGCATCATCTTCCTCGATGAAATTGACAAGATCGCCGGGCGCGAGAGCGGCCACGGCCCGGATGTCTCCCGCGAAGGCGTACAGCGCGACATTCTGCCGATTGTGGAGGGCACCACGGTCAACAGCCGCTACGGCATGGTCAGGACAGACCACATTCTTTTTATCGCAGCCGGCGCATTCCACGTCTCTAAACCAAGCGATCTTATTCCGGAACTTCAGGGCCGCTTCCCCATCCGCGTGGAGTTGAAGTCCCTGACCATGGAAGATTTCATCGCCATCCTTACCGAACCCAAATCATCGCTGGTGAAGCAATACACGGCGCTGCTGGAAACCGAGGGGCTTAAGCTGGAATTTACCCGCGATGCTCTTGATGAGATCGCCAACTTTGCTTTTCGCGTGAATGAGGCCACGGAAAACATCGGTGCGCGGCGCCTGCATACCATCATGGAGCGAGTGCTCGATGACGTGAGCTTCAACGCTCCCGACCTCACGGAAAAAACCGTAGTAGTGGATGCAGCCTACGTGAACAAGATGCTCAGCGATATTGTGAAGGACCAGGATCTGTCGCGCTACATTCTGTAGATGTATTCGCACATCAAATTGCCAAAATGCAAGCCGTCAATCTGACCTGTGCTACCCTTTTCCCTTCATGAGGATTCCTGTTCTTATTTTCGTGCTGGGCGTGTTGGGTCTGGCTGGCTGTGGAACGCCAGGCGCACCCCAGCCGCCATCATTGAATATCCCCAAGCCGGTCCGCGATCTTCAGGCGACCCGCAAAGGCGACGTAATCACCCTGACCTGGACCGACCCCACCGAGACCACTGATGGCGCCCTGGTCCGGAAGACCGGCAAGATTTTTATACGGCGGGGCTTTGTGGCATCTGAAAGCTCTGCGGCCGTTACCACCACGGCTCCGCTAAGTGAACTACCTCTGAAGCCTGCGCTTAAAGATGCGGAGCCGCCTGCTGCTGTATTCAAGGACTCCTTGGCTAATATTCAAGCGCCACCGAGCGTGGATTTCGCCGTCTATCTGGTACAGGCGGCCAACGGTTCCGGCAGAAGCTCTGGGGATTCGAACCATGTCTTTGTTCCGTTGGTATCTACGCCTTCCACGCCCAAGAGCGTTCGCGCCGATGTGATTCCCGATGGAGTCAAGATCACCTGGGACCAGGTTCTGCCTCCACGAAAAGACTCGGGTCTTACCGTTCAGTACGGATACCGGATCATGCGCCGCCTGGAAGGTTCGAAGCAGCCGGTAGTGGTCGCTCAGCCAAGCGCCGGGAATGAGGCAATGGCGGTGATCGACAAGGGCATTGAGTGGGAAAAGCAATATCAATATTGGATCACTCCGATTGCCTCCTGGCAGCAGGATGAGAGATACAAGGGCGTGGTTGAGGGAGAAGATTCGCCGATCGTCACGGTCGTCACCAAAGACGTGTTTCCTCCGGCAGTTCCCACTGGTCTGCAAGCCGTATTTTCCGGTATCTCTCAGCAGGCCTTTATTGATCTGACCTGGACTCCCAACACTGAGCCGGATTTGGCCGGATACAATGTTTATCGGCGGGCCGAAAACCAACAGCTCGTGAAAATTAATTCCGACCTGGTGAAAACTCCTGCCTCCCGGGACAGTGCAGTCCAGCCTGGTACAAAGTATTTCTATTCCGTATCGGCAGTGGACTTGCGCGGGAATGAGAGCGCCCGATCCCAGGAGACTTCGGAAACGGTTCCTCGGCAGTAGGGGACGGCGATGTCACTAAACAGACCAAAAGCAAAACCCACCACGGAGACATGGAGGCGCGGAGGAATCCCGAAGAAATCAACCGTGTCGCTAATCAAGGATATTTTGACGATCCCGAAAAAGAAGCACAATCACTACCAATGCGGAGATTATTGACGAATGAAATATTGCCGGTTTTCTTCTTCCGAAGGCCCACAATTCGGACTCATTGAAACCGTTGCCGGAGCAGAGCAGATCACCAGCTTGTTGCCGGAAACCGAAGAAGGCTTGCCTGGCCTTCCCCATCCACAAAAGCGAGTTGCTCAGCCGCTTGCTTCGGTCCAGCTACTGGCGCCGGTCCAGCCTTCCAAGATCATTTGCGTTGGGCGCAACTACCTCGATCATGCCAAAGAATTAGGGAATGAGGCTCCAAAAGAGCCGCTGATATTCTTCAAGCCGCCCTCCTCCATCATTGCCCAGAATGAAAAAATCTTCCGGCCCAGAATCTCCGAGCGAGTGGATTTTGAGGGCGAACTGACGGTGGTGATCAAGAAACGCTGCCAGAAGCTGGACGACGATCAGGACGTGCGTCCTTTCATCCTGGGCTACACCATCGCGAATGACGTGACCGCTCGCGATTTTCAGAAGAAAGATGGCCAATGGACCCGCGCTAAGGGGTTCGACACATTTTGCCCGGTGGGCCCGCTGGTTACCGATGAGGTCGATCCATGGCGAGGAATCGGCCTGGAGACCCGGGTGAATGGAGAGGTCAAGCAATCCGGCAATACCAAGGATTTCATCTTCCCCCTCGATGTGGTAATCCGCTACATCTCGCGCATCATGACGCTTATGCCCGGTGATCTCATCTGTACCGGAACACCAGCCGGTGTGGGGCCGCTGGTGGCTGGAGATTCAGTAGAGATATCGATTCAAGGCATTGGTACGCTGAAAAATTCGGTTGTGGATGGCGACTGAATGATGATCGGCTGACCATCCCACTGGGAAACACTGATTACCGACGTAAGGCTTCCTCTGGATTTCCGAAATGGCCAAATTGTTCTATCCTGAATCTACTACTTGATCGAACGTCTCGATCTTTGAGGCGTAATTATGAACGCAGCACTTCGTCTCTATCCTCTCATCGCCATCGCGGCCTCCGGGTTGATCCTGGTTGCCGGCGCGTGGGCGCGCAGCCGGCGCAAGACTCCGGAGCAGCGGGAACGCGAGCGCCGTTCGCGCATCAGCGAGACCGGCCGCATTACGGACGGGACCGTGATTGACGTGAGCCATCTGAACGTAAATGGCCCCGGCGAAATGCAATTACTGATCTATCAGTATGACGTGGCCGGCGTCAGCTATGAGGCGTCGCAGGATATTACCCACATGCGCCATATGGTGGACCTGCACTCCTGCCGCATCGGGCTCCCGGCGTCCATCAAGTACGACCCCGCAAATCCCAGCAATTCCATTGTGATTGCCGAAAACTGGACCGGTATCCGGCATTAGGCCGCGATTCTGGTTGCGATTTTCATTCTGGTATACGCAGTGGGGACTCGCCTGGAATTTGGTAATTGCGTAAGTTGGTAATTGCGTAATTGAAGATCAAAGGCGAAGTCCTTCGCGCTGTGAGGGATATAGGGATAATCATGTCGCCCTTGATAGTTAGTTAGGTGGCCCCTGCAAACTATATTGATTGATATCAATGTAGTGTGGCTCGGGAATCTGCACTTAGTGCAATCGCGGATAATTGAATTTCAAAATACCCCGACCGGCTATCGCGTGGTGAGGGACTCCACGATGCGGTCAAAGTCTTCCAGCGAGGCATACTTCAGGATGATTTTTCCTTTGCCCTTGCGGTCCTGAATATCGACCTTGACTCCCAGGGACCGCTCCAGGCTGCGAGCCGCATCGCGGACATTTGGGTCCAGGGGACGTACTGCTTTTTCTTTCTTGCGGTCGCCGCCCTCCGGGTTCAAGTATTGAGCTACCAGCTCCTCTGTCTGCCTTACGGAGAGGTTTTTTGTAACGGCATCCTGAGAGGCTTTCGCGAGCAGGTCTGGGAATCCAGCCAGGGCGCACAGTACCTTTCCGTGGCCAAAGCTGAGTTCACCGTTTTCCAGGTGCTCCTGCACCGCTTTGGGAAGCTTCAGCAGGCGGATGAAATTGGCAATAGACGCCCGATCTTTTCCAGTGCGGGTCGCGATTTGTTCCTGGGTCAAACTAAACTCGCGGCTTAACCGTTCAAAGGCTCGCGCCTGCTCCACAGGGTTCAGGTCTTCCCGTTGAAGGTTTTCAATGATCGTGATTTCCAGCGCCTGCGCGTCGGAGACCTCTCTTACGACCGCCGGAATCGTTGCTTT
>DATMMY010000208.1:0-4351 GCA_035569515.1 Candidatus Solibacter sp.
CCTGGCACAATTGGAGCCAGGCGTCCAGATCCAGGATGGCAGCAATTTCGATCCAACCAAGAATGGTTTCTCCTCGATTTCCTTTGGCGGACGCTTTGGCCGCACCGCTCGCATTGAGGTTGATGGCATTGATATCAGCGACGAGACGGTAGGCACCACCACCCAAAATATTCCCGCTGGCTCGATCGCAGAATTTCAGGTCAGCCAATCTTCACTCGATCTCTCCACTGAGCTTACTTCGTCGGGCGCAGTGAACGTTGTCACTAAATCCGGAACCAACAAATGGCACGGTGATGCCTTCTACCTGTTCCGCGATCATCGGGCGGCCGCTAACATTGGGGACCACGATATTCCCTTCCAGCGTAACCAATTTGGCGGCTCGGTGGGAGGGCCGATCATTAAAGGCAAGCTGTTCTTCTTCGCCGACGCCGAGAGGATCAAGCAGGATGCGACTGACCAGGTTGCAACCAGCGGCGCCTTCCTGGGCTTATCAAGTGGATTCAGTTCGCCTTTCCGCGATACCAACGGAATAGCCCGGCTTGACTGGCAAATCAAGCCTGATAACTATAAGGCTTTCTACCGTTTTTCTTATGAACAGAACCGCGCTGTCCGGGCTTTTGTGCCGCAGGCCTTCCAGCCCTTCGCCAATGTTGACTATACCCCGGTGCATGCCGCGGGATTGGACTTCACCACTGGCTCATTCACCCACGCCATTCGTTTTGGCTATACCAAGTTCCGCAACGGAATTACCGATGCCGTGAGCACCGTTCACCCGTTCAACCCGGCTCCTGGGATCGAATTGGCCATCGGCCCTAATTTCACATGCACTGTTCCCAGCCTGGATGTTTTCTGTTCCGGCCCTAACTTGCTGGCCCCTCAACAGACTTACCAGAGCAACCACCAAATCAAGTACGACGGCAGCAAACTGCTTGGGTCGCACATCGTGCGTTATGGCTTCGGCTATAACCATATTCAGGGTGGCGGGTTCGCAAAATTCCTGGCATTGGGACCGGCCGTCCAGTCAGCGGCCAGTGGCACGCCTCTATGCTCGGGTATCATAACCACAAATTGCATCTCGAATACTTTTGCGGGCGGCGCGTCTAATCCTCTCAACTATCCGGTTCAGACTGTGATCATGGGCAATGGTCAGGGATTTTCTTCGGAGAAACCGGCTTTTGGATTGCCTGCTGGCGGCCTTGGACCGGACAATCGGATTCAGTTTTACCTGGGCGATTCCTGGAAGATCAAGCCGAATCTGACTCTCAGTTACGGAGTACGCTACGTCCACGATACTGGCCGTACGGACAGTGATCTGGGCTCGCTCCCCTGTTCACAACTCGATCCAACGCTGGCCGCGAACTTGGCCGCCGGCGGAACACCTTGCACCACCAACATTCTGGATCTCTTTGGCGCGGGACTGGGCAAGCCGGTTCATAACCCAGCCCTGAATTTCGGTCCGCAGTTCGGGTTTGTATGGTCTCCCACCAGCAGCAGGAAGACCGTAATTCGCAGCGGAATCGGACTGTATTACGAAAATGCCATCTTCAACAACAACCTGTTTGACCGGCCTGGCCGTTTGCAGAAAGGTCTGTTCCTGGCCTTCCAGCAAGCGTGCGGCGGGGGCAACGCGGTGTCGTTTACTCTGCCCGGCACAAGTACGGTTGTAACACCCGGGTTCTGCGGACAGCCAGTTGGCAATGTATTTAACCAGGTTGCCGCTTTGCAGCAGCAGTATCAAGCCGCAACCGCTGCTTCGGGCGCTGCAAAGAATCCCAACTTTTTCGGCAACAGCCTTTCCGCCAGCACGGCCAATGGCATAACTCCATTTGCTCCCGACTACAAGACGCCGCGCTCCGTCCAGATGAACATCGGCGTGCAGCATGAACTTGCCAAGGGCGTCGTGGTGACCGTGGATTACCTCAGAAACATATCTACCCATACCACCCTTGCGATCGACGTGAATCATGTCGGTGACGCGCGCTTCCTTAATAAGAGCAATGCGCTGGCGGCGATTTCGGCCACGAATACGGCGTTTGGCTGCGGAGGCGGCACGACCGCGGCGGATATCAACTGCGCCATTGCGGCTGGAGCTACGATCTCCGATTTCGCCGGCAACGGTCTCGATTCAGGCACCAATGTTTGCGGTGGTGGACCCTGTCCTACTGCGGCGTTTGGCGGTAAAAACAACAATTTGGGCGTGTTTCAGGCGCTCTTCCCGGCAGGCCGGTCCGTATACAACGCCCTGCAGACGTCGCTCAAGGCCAACATTGGCCATCCGGTTCGGGGCGTGAGGAACTTTAGCTGGCAGGTTTCCTATTCGCTTTCGAGCTATATCAGCACAGCCACCGACTCGGATTTCATCAATGCGGCTGAGGACAATAACAACCCCACAGGCTTTATTGGTCCCAATGGTCTGGATCGCAGGCACCAATTGTCCTTTGGTGGTACCTTTGATTTGCCTTGGTCGTTCCGTTTCAGCGCTATTTCTCACGTCTATAGCCCCTTGCCGTTAAACCTTCGTCTTCCTACCAGTGGCAATGTCGGTGGAATCTTCAGCACTGATGTGACCGGTGATGGATCCGGCGATGGCAGCGGAATTTACGGTCTGGGTGATCTGCTTTCCGGCACCAAACTCGGTGCTTTCGGCAGAGGCACTTCGGCCGGTAGTCTGAACTCGTTGATCAACGCCTACAACGGCACTCAGGCTGGTCAAGCTACCCCTGCGGGGCAGGCCCTCATTCAGAGCGGCCTGTTCACGCTGGCTCAACTACAAGCCTTGGGCGGAGTGCAGCAGAAACTCGCACTCGCTCCGAACGGCCAGGCTGGGTTGGATTGGCTGAAGGTGATGGACTTCAAATTCAGCTGGCCCAAGAAGATCAGGGAAAATCTGACGATTGAGCCCAGCTTTGCTGCTTTCAACGTGTTTAACTTCGCTAACTTTGATTCACCCAGCGGTACGCTCAGCAGCGTGCTCGATGGCTCGATCGGTTCGGCGAACGGCACCACAGTGGCAAACCGGAACAGCAAAGTCGCAAACCGCATCGGTGTTGGTTCCGGCACCTTCGGTTTTGGCGCACCCCGCGTCCTGGAGTTTGGGTTGAGACTGTCCTTCTAGTCTCTAGTCAGTCTCGGACCGCGTTTTCAAAGCCGGCTGTTCTGCAAGGAACAGCCGGTTTTGCTATCTCTCGCCGCCGAGAGTTGCTTCAGTTGGCTTGTTGGAATAGGGCACATGGCGTCTGCGCTCTTGGCCTTGCGTTCGAAACCGCCTACAATTGAGCCAGAGATAAGCCAAAAACCAATGCGCAGTCTACTTGCTTCGACCTTTCTGTTCTGTACCTTGCCTCTCTTGCTAACTTCGCTGTCCGCTCAACAAAATAGCAACAGTAAGCCTCAGCCGCAAAACCAGGCAACGGATGTCGTTGTTCCCCATGACCAGCCCCTTTCGGCCGCAGCCCAGGAGTCCCTGGCCAAAGGGCGGGAGCTGATGTTCAAGAAGCACGATGCCAATGGCAGCATTGAGCATTTCAAAAAGGTTGTGGAACTTGATCCCGCTTATTTGCAGGGATATCTCCTTCTGGGCAACGCGTGCATGCAGACCCGGCAATGGGCGGAGGCCCAGTCAGCTTTTGAAAGGGCCGCCAAGCTGGAGCCCCGGAGTTCCGTGGCCTTTCTAGGAATTGGGGCCGCGCTCAACCAGCAACTCGATTACGCCGGCGCACAGGGGCCCCTGCGGCAGAGCGTGGAGTTGAACCGGGATTCCGCCGAAGCCCACTACGAACTGGCGCGCAGTTTGTGGGGTGTGAATAAATGGGAAGAAGCCGAGCCCCATGTCCGCAAGGCCATTCAACTGAATAAAGATTATGCTTCGCCGCACGTCCTCATGGGCAACATCTATCTGCAGGAAGAGAATCCAAACTTCGCCATGGCCGAGTTCAAGGAGTATCTGAGACTTGATCCTCAAGGTCCGGACGCGCCCGCCGTTAAAGAGATCGTCGCCAAAATCCAGAAGGCCCTTGGGCGGAAATGAAGTCCGGAAATGAAGCTCGGAAATGAAGCCCGGAAATAAGTGGCTTCGTGTCTTTCCCGGCCGTTGAAAAGGCGGTCTGTTTTCATCCGTCCGGTGAGGCCGGACTCGTGCCCTTCAGAGGGTTACAATCGTAAATCCATTTGGGGGCCGCTGAATGCGCCGATTGTTCGCAACTCTTGTCTTGGTTTTTCTGAATACCATTCTGCTGAGTAATCTATCGCCCGCCTGGGCCCAATGGCAGCCGCAACAGAGCGGTGTGGATGTCCAGCTTCGAGGCATCAGCGCTGTTTCCCGAAAGGTAGCGTGGGCCAGCGGCGCCAAGGG
>DATMMY010000209.1:0-2381 GCA_035569515.1 Candidatus Solibacter sp.
TTCTGCATTAGCCACAGCGCTCTGATCTCCTAAGTCCTGATCGAACACCCTGTTCAATTCTGTTCGTGGAACAAGGCAGGCCACGTCTTTAAAAACAATGATTTCTCCCAATCTTGAACCCGCGGTTCATGAATAATCCAGGCTAACGCCTCGATCATGCGTTTTTGCATGGCGGGCACTTTGTCTTCGCTGTAACCTGCCATATTCAGATCTGTATCTGTTAGTGGTGAAGGTTTCTGAAAAACTCTGCCTTCGTCCTGCGCTACCCAACATTTACCCCCTAATGTTGCGGCAGTAGATCAACTCTGGCTACTCTGGAAAAAGACGCGATCAAAGGCGCCTGGGCAGAGTACCGTCCGGGTGGCCCCATTCTTCTCATTTTTCTTGCGAAGGGTGGGAACGAGACTTGGAGACCAGAAGGAAGACTCCGGTAAGGTTCGAAGTTGGCTGGGTGAAGTTAAAATTCATCCGTGCCGCAAATCGCCAATGTTTATGCGGCTTGTCACGATGTCACGGATAAAACGCCGAATTCAGAAAATGGTGTACCGCGGCCCTAGTGGCCGCGGAAAGCGGTTCTTTGACAACTGAATAATTTGGATGGATCGCACTGCTGCCGGAAAGGCAAAGGGGGCTGGTCAACCTGCATGATCGCAGACCAGCCCCTCAGAGAGTGCGTTGATACCGGATTGTGGCTTGCAAGAGCCACATTAGAACTTTTCAACTCCACACTGTTAACTTCCGATACAACCCCACCCTTTTCCGATACTTCAAGACTACTTCAAGACTACTCGGCAGCTTCGCGAGAGCGGAAGTCCATTGGAGTCCTCTAACAAAATCACAGAGGTCGCTACTGACCTGCCCGCAGCAGCACTACTCCGTGTCCAGGCACCGTGGTCGAATAGGTCGGACCATGCGCTTCAACATTACTGTGCGCCCACAAGTCGCGGAGGTGGCGAGGAGTCTTTTTCAGACCAATGTCGGCCCAGGTCACCGTCATGGTCGCACTTTCAGCGGAGCGGTTGAATAAGCCTAGCGCCAGTGCGCCACCTGACAATGGGCGGACCCAGATTTCCTGATCGCCGGACTTTGATACTCGCTTGCCCTGTTTGCCTTCCCTGTCCTGATCGATCGCGATTACCTCGCGGTTCATCAGAACTTCTTTAATCGAGGGAGTCATGCTGCGTAGATCGTTCCCGGCAATCAGCGGGGCGGCGAGGATGGACCACAGACTCATGTGGACCTTGTATTCGGTATCGGTCATCGCGCCGTTCCCGATTTCCAGCATGTCGGGATCATTCCAATGTCCGGGCCTGGCCCAAGGCGCGAGCTCGTCCTGGCCGAAACCGATCCTGGCCATGGAATCCCAGCTATCGCGGATGTCGCCGGTAGTGCGCCACAAATTGCCGCCCACCTCAGGGCCCCATTTCCACACATCGGAGAGGCCGTATTGGCAGAGGCTATAGACAATGGGGCGTCCGGTGGCGAGCAGCGCTTCGCCCATGGGTTGGTACACAGCATGCATTTCTTCATTGGTATAGAGGTTGCGTGCGCCGCACCAATCGTATTTCAGATAGTCGATGCCCCAGGCCGCGTAGGTGCGTGCGTCCTGCTGCTCGTGGCCGTAGCTGCCCTCGTAGCCGGCACAGGTGTTGGGGCCAGGAGACGAATAGATACCAAGCTTGAGCCCTTTGCTATGCACGTAGGCCGCGAGGGCCTTCATGTCTGGAAATTTCTTGTTGGTCTGAATGTTGCCCTGAGCGTCGCGGTCTCCTTCCCAGGTGTCGTCAATATTGATATAGACGTAGCCGGCATCTTTCATTCCGCTGCTGACCATGGCATCGGCGATCTCGCGCACCGTGGCGTCATCCACGCGGCTGGCAAATTTGTTCCAACTGTTCCAACCCATGGGCGGGGTCTTCGCCAGTCCGTTGTCGGGTACCTTGTGCAGCGCCGGAGGAGGGACGCGCGCTGGATAGGCGCCCTCGCCCGCCGGGACCCGGTGGGCGACTAGTTCGCTCAGAGGCCCGTCGAAGCGGCGGCGCGTTCCTATATGCAGCTCTTCCCCAACCAGTTTGCCTTCATAGACCACTCGGCGCTGGTTTTTGCCGTCCTGCATAGTACCTGTCACTTTGAAGCCATCGGTGTCTCCGGTGCTTTCCGTGATGGTGTAATAAAACTGGGTCGCCCGAATCGTGCCGGTGATGCGAGCCCCCTCCTGCTTCAGATTGAAGTAGCTGCGGACGAGACCGTCGGTACCCGACGAAACCATCCAGTTGCCGGAAAGGTCTGCGGCGGAACAAAGTCCAGCCAATAAGACCAATAGGAGAAGATGCAGCCATCTGCTTTTCATAGAAACTCCGGATAACATGCCAAGCTGCGCG
>DATMMY010000210.1:0-4333 GCA_035569515.1 Candidatus Solibacter sp.
TAAGAGCAGAATTCCTGTTGAGTTATGTCGCAGTATCTAAAGCACGCTCGCTTGCTGTTAGTGCTGGTCTTTGCTTGTGTCCTTGCCCTAGTGGCGTCCTCTGCCGTGGCCCAACAAAACCCTGAGCGGCTGATTCTTAAAGACGGTTCTTTTCAACCGGTAACCAAGTGGGAAATTGCCGGTGACCGGGTACGTTACTACAGCGCCGAGCGATATTCATGGGAAGAATTGCCGAAGGTCCTGGTGGACTGGCCAGCCACAGAGAAGTACAACCAGGAACGCCGTTCCCAACGCACGCTCAGCACAATACAGCTCGGCCATCAGGAAGAGGCCGATCGTCTTGCGGATGAAGCCAAAACGCCCATGGCGGCCCCCGGGGTGCGGCTGCCCGATGGCGGCGGCGTCTTTCTCCTGGACACCTTCCAGAACAAGCAGGGCCTGGCGGAGCTGGTCCAAAGCGGAGGAGAGCTGAACAAGCAGATGGGAAAGAACATCTTGCGGGCCGCTCTGAATCCTCTGGCTCTTTCTTCCAAGCAGAGTATTGAGTTACAGGGCGAGCACGCGCGCGTACAGTCGCACGTGACGCAGCCGGATATTTTTGTGAACGTGAGTCCCAGTGATGACAGCGACAGCAATCCATCCAAGAATGGGCAGGCCAAAGCTGCGGACCAATCGACCGACCGTTATCGCATCGTCCGGCTAACGGAGAAAAAAGGCCTGCGCGTGGTTGGGAATTTGAAGATCGCCGTATACGGCAAGGTGAGCCAGCAGGAAAACTGGATTCACACCATCAGCACGCCCGTGGGAGAATGGATCAAAGTAGCGCCTGCCGAGCCCCTTCCCCGGGGCGAGTATGCCCTGGTGGAGATGCTCGATAAGAAGCAGATCAACTTATACGTATGGGATTTCGGGGTAGACGCTACAGCTCCAGCCAATCCCGGCTCCTGGACTCCGCACCAGCCTGCCCAAACACAGACCGGGACCAATGAGACTCCGGTTCTGGAAAAACGCCCTCCAAAGAATTGAAACTAGCCAAAGATATTTACCGCAGAGTGGTGTTGCCGCTGATTTCGCAGATGAGCGCTGATAAAAACCAGAACTCAACAAACAGCCAAGCGTCTTCCAGTTATTTTTCAGAAAAGGTATGAACAATATTGTTCGTGGGAACGCCTTGATACGCATCTGTGCAGCAGTCATTCTCGGGGTTCTTCGACTCCGCGCCTTTCACTTTGCTATGGACAGTTTGTGGCGGCGCTTCGCTCAGAATGACAGCTCTTGGGAGGATCTGTCTTAACGAACAGTATTGCAATTACGCCATTTTCATCATTTCAGCATGCCGTGTTGGGCCACGGCGATATTGTCGCGGCTGGAATTCTTGACCATGTACATCATCTCGTCGGCCTGGCGGATGATCTCGTGCGAGCTCTTGGCGTCTTCGGGATAGGTGGCCAGTCCCATGCTGCAACGAACGTTTAGATTGAGGCTGTCGTCGGCCAGGAACTGGGCCCGGCGCATCATCTCCTGAAGCCGCTTGGCCACCACCAGTGCAGAGGTCTTATCGGTCTGCGGCAAGAGGATCACGAATTCGTCTCCGCCATAGCGGAAGGCGTAGTCAATCAGCCGGAGTTGCGATTTCACCCTAAAACCGATTTCCTGGAGGAGCTTGCTGCCCACAAGATGGCCGTAAGTATCGTTCACGGTCTTGAAGTGGTCCAGGTCCATGAAGATCACGCTGAATTCGTAGCCGAAGCGGGCCGAGCGGTAGACCTCGGCTTCCAGCGTTTTGTAAAGATGGCGGGCGTTGTAGAGACCGGTGCAGTCATCGGTGATGGTGAGTTCCTGGATTTTTTCGACCGCTCGGGCGTTGTCTATGGCGATGGCGGCGTAATCGCACAGCGCATGAAGAAAGAACATCTCCTGCTCGCCAAAGCTTTCCATGGCGCAGTTGATGAGCTGAATCACCCCCAGGACACGGTGCTTGGATTGCAGCGGGACGCAGATGATGGAGCGGGTCTTCCATTTCGTATATTCGTCAACCCGCTTGGCAAAGCGCGGGTCATTGTAAACATCGGGCACAATGAGCGATTCGCCGTTCCTGGCCACCCAGCCGGCAATTCCTTCGCCCATCCTCATGCGGACGGTCTTCAACGTCTCCGCCGCGTCGCCGATGGCGATGGCAAAGTAGAGTTCGTCTTTCTGCTCATCGACCATAAGCAGGGACCAGGTGTCCGGCCGGAAGAACTCTGCCATCTTCTCCATGATCGTCTGGAGGATGGAGTCCAGGTTAAGAGACGAAGTCAAGGCCTTCGCGACATCGTTGAAGATGGCGACTTCCTCTAATTGCCTCTTACGCTCAGGCGCGGCAGCCTCGTTCATTGAGGGCGGTTCCATTTGTCGAAATAGGGGGAAAAGCCGAAAACTTGGGCGTATTATATGCTTCCGGTTTTCAAATCAGCAACCAGCAGTTGCGGGCAACCTGAGAGTAATAGCCCTTAGGTACCCGAAAAGTCCTTGCGGAACCTATGTTTACACCTGTTTTTAAATTGACAGCAAGGGCTGGTATTCCTATGATGAGCCACTTAAAATATTCTTAACAGCAAGGCCATTGCAAATGGGTGTTTTCGGCGACCGTCTTCGGCGCGAGCGAGAGATGCGGGGTGTGACCCTGGAGGAGATTTCTGAGTCCACCAAGATCTCCAAACGCTCTCTTCAGGCCATGGAAGAAGAAGACTTCGACCTCTTGCCGGGCGGCATCTTCAACAAAGGTTTTGTCCGTGCCTATGCCCGTTTCCTGGGTATTGATGAAGAACAGGCCGTGGCCGATTTTCTGGCAGTCAGCAACGAACAACAAGCTGCGGAAGACAAGTTCCCACTGGAACTGAACGACAACGCACAACAACCACCGCTGAACCCTAAGCGTTCCCTGCTGCCTGTGATATTGGCGTTGGTGGTGCTGGTGGCCGTAGCGGGGGCCTGGACCTTCTGGAACAAACATAAGGCCCAGGAGAATGCCGCAGAGTCTCAAAGCAATCCTGTAAGCAAAGCATCCGATCAACCAGGCTCGGCGCCTGTGACTCCCCCGGCTAATAATTCAAACGGGGCGAGCTCTCCGGCAAATCAGACCGCTGAAAACCCAAACTCTGCCGGGCCGGATCGGCAAAATCCATCGGCTGAGTCGACTACGAGCGGCAATGGCTCCAGCGCGGCCGCCGAACGAACTTCTGGTGAACGATCTTCTAATGAACGGCCTGCTGGTGAACGGACATCTGATAAGCGACCCGCGAAACCGCTTGCGGCACAGCCACCACCGGCAACCGATTCAACTGGCAAAAAAAATCCTTCCACTGAGTTCTCCGGCGCGAACGAGCAATCGTCTTTGGATTCAGCGGATCCAGCACAGGCTTCCAAGGCTTTTACGGTCTCTGTTAAAGCCACGGAGGATTCCTGGATCTCGATTGTCGCGGACGGCAAGCAAAAGATGGAAGGTATCTTGAATGCGGAGAAGCAACAGTCTGTGAGGGCCGGGAAAGAACTGGTGCTTGTGACGGGCAATGCAGGCGGCATTGAGGTCAGCTACAACGGAAAGCCCATGGCTCCTCTTGGCAAGAAGCAACAAAAGAAAACTGTAACTTTTACAACACACGGCATTCAACAATAAATTTTTAGTGGCCCTCCCGCTGTTTACCCATTAGAATTACAGAAGCCCACTTCGCGCCGGAAAAACTGCCATTCGGCTGCATTTCCATTCTGGGTAGCGCCAATGCGTTGTGCACGGGGCACATTCTCATTTACCCTGCTTCGTGGTCACTCTAGGAGTCTCCCGAAGCGGTAAACAAAATCAGTAGGAGGAAGCTCAATTGGCTTCACGGGAACGTTTTTTATTTACTTCTGAATCAGTCACGGAAGGCCATCCGGATAAGATTGCCGACCAGATTTCCGACGCTATTTTAGATGCCTGTCTTGAAAAAGACCCTTATAGCCGGGTGGCGTGCGAAACCCTGACCACGACCGGTTTAGTGGTGATTGCGGGCGAGATCACCACGGAAGCTTACGTGGATTTTCCGTCCATTGTTCGCGGTACGGTGACGGCGGTCGGCTATACCGACGCCAACTATGGTTTTGATTCCCAGACCTGCGCGGTAGTTTCTTCCATTCATTCGCAGTCGCCTGATATCGCCATGGGCGTAGATACAGGCGGCGCGGGCGACCAGGGCATGATGTTTGGCTATGCCACGAATGAAAATGAAGACTACATGCCCACCGCCATTTCGCTGGCGCACAAATTGACCATGCGACTGGCCGAGGTACGGAAGAGCGGAATGCTCCCGTATCT
>DATMMY010000211.1:0-5102 GCA_035569515.1 Candidatus Solibacter sp.
GGCTTCACCATGTAGGCCAGCAAGTTGCCATCGGGCGACCACACCGGACTTTCTTCCGAAATCTCAGGGGTATTGGTAAGGTTAGTGACTTGCCCGTTGCCGGGTGACACTACGAACAGGTCCCACTGCTCCTTGCCGTCATAGTCTGACATGTAGGCGATCCAGCGGCCATTTGGCGACCAGGTGACGCCCGCCTGCCTCTGATTGCTTACAGTGAGCTGCAGGGGCCATCCGCCCTCAGCCGGAACGGTCCAGATGTTATATCGTGCGGTAACGTTGCTGATGAAGGCCACCTGCTTTCCATCCGGCGACCAGTCGCTTTCACCTATGGTGCGGGTCATGTATAGCTTTTCGACGGTAAAGGGCTGGACATCAAACTTTTCTTTGCTGAGGATCCGGTTGGGGTCGGTAATGAAGTCATGAGAAGAGGTCTGCGAGAGTGCGTTCGCACACATTCCCACAACCACAAAGAAAGTGACCAACGAAATGGACGGTCGCATGGGACTCCTAAGGCTTGGCAGATTTATGGATTTCCACTGTAGACCAGGTCTTGTCCGCGGCGTGGCAGAGTTTCTCCAGGGTGCATTGCGCGCATTTCGGCTTGCGCGCAATGCACACGGCGCGCCCGTGATGGATGATCTGGTGGGCAAACTCGATCCATTTGCTCTGGGGAAGGACACGCATCAGGTCCTGCTCGATAGCTGTAGGAGCATCAGCTCGGGTTAGCTCCAGGCGGCGTGATATCCGCTGGACGTGGGTATCCACCACCACCCCTGCGGCCTGCCGGAACCATGACCCCAAGACTACGTTGGCGGTCTTGCGCGCGACCCCGGGCAAGGCCAGGAGCTTGTGCATTTCGTCCGGAACTTCCCCCCCCAAATCCGACACAACCTGCTTGGCGGCGCCAACGATGGATTTGGCCTTGTTCCGGAAGAATCCGGTACTCCGGATGTCCGGCTCAAGCTGTTCCGGCGTTAAGGCGGCAAAATCTCTGGGGGTGGGATACTTCCGGAAGAGCTCCGGTGTGACCATGTTCACCCTTACGTCCGTACACTGGGCGGAGAGGATGGTGGCCACCAGGAGTTCCCAGGCGCTTTCATGCTTCAGGGCGCAGACGACGGCTGGGTAGGATTCGTCTAAAAGGTGTAAGATTTTTGTTACTCTTTCGGGCGCTACTGGGTTATAACTGCTCTTCTTTTGCGGCTTGAGTTTATCTGTCTTGGCCGTCACTTTGCGGGCTGTAGGTCGGGTTGCAGGCATGTAAAGATCACCTCGGCACGGAGTTTTGCACTGCCGAGCTTACAATCACAATATCAGAGGGACACAAATGGCATCCACTATTCATGGGGAAGTTCATAGTATTACCGGGGCGCTGGCGCCCATGCCGCTCACCGTTGAAGGCTCGAGCGTGCTCCATCAGATGTTTCGTGTGCGCTGGCCGGAATGGCGCAAACTGGAGAATTCCCAGAAGCACGAGATCCTCAAGGAAGCCTCGACGGTTTTACAGGAAATGGAGCAGAACCAGGCCATGGCGAGCGGGCTGTTCTCGCTCCTGGGGCATAAGGGCGACTTGTTGCTGGTGCACTTCCGCAACTCCTTTGAAGAACTCAAAGCCGCCGAGATGCGGATCGCCGGCTTGCGGCTGAGCGATTTTCTGGAGCAGACCACCTCTTACCTGTCAGTGGTGGAGATGGGGCTGTATGAGTCCTCGGTCAAGCTCTACCGTTCGCTGCGGGAAAAAGGAGTCGTGCCGAATTCGCCGGAGTGGAATGCCGTTGTGGAGGAGACGCTCAAGCGGCAAAAAGAGGCCATGCACCCGCGGCTCTATCCCCAAATTCCTCCAGCCAAATACATCTGTTTCTATCCCATGGACCGCCGGCGGGGCGAGGACAAGAACTGGTATCAACTCCCAATCGAAGAGCGCCAGCGGCAAATGGAAGAGCACGGACTGATAGGCCGCCGCTATGCCGGCGTAGTCAAGCAGATCATTACCGGTTCCATTGGATTTGACGACTGGGAGTGGGGTGTCGACCTGTTTGCGGATGACCCGCTGGAATTCAAGAAGCTGATCTACGAAATGCGCTTTGACGAAGTAAGCGCCGTTTATGCGTTGTTTGGAGTGTTCTACGTGGGGGTAAAGTGCCCGGCGGCCCAGTTGCCGGAATTCTTCAACGGCGTTGTGCGGAGTTAGCCCTAAGGTTCATCCCGATTGACGTTTCCGCCTCCCGCTGAGTACTCTTCTTTCATGGCGGTCAAAGCAATTCAATTGGGCCAGGTATGGACCAATGACGAAAACGGGAACAACTTTCTGGTCACAAAGATTTACAGCGAGTTGTTTACGCAATATGCCATGCTGCGTCCAGCGGACTTTACTGCTCCGGCAGCGGAGACCACCAGGGTCAAGGTCTCGAAAACACCGGAGGGCGTGACCCTTCCCGGATATACCTTCACGCAAGACTCGCAGGAGTTCTAGCCAAGTTCCCACTCAATGACTGAAAAGATTATTGCCACACTCGCCGGCTTCATCATCGCTGTGATTTCCAAGACCGGCTACCTGGGCGTGCTCTTGCTCATGGCCATTGAGTCCGCGTGCATTCCGTTGCCTTCCGAGATCATTATGCCGTTCTCGGGCTACCTGGTTTATGCCGGGTCCTTAAAACTGCTCCTGGTAGCCACAGCGGGCGCGTTGGGCTGCAATGTGGGTTCGGTAATCGCTTATGAAGTTGGATATTACGGCGGGCGTCCTCTGGTGGAGAAATACGGTTCGTACATCCTTCTGAGCCGCCACGATCTGGATCTCGCTGACCGATTCTTCCTGCGTTTTGGCTCTGCGGCAGTATTTATTGGACGCCTGCTTCCGGTGATTCGCACCTTTATCGCCTTGCCTGCGGGAATTGCCCGGATGCCGCGCCTCCGGTTCCATGTTTATACCTTTGTCGGTTCCTGGCCCTGGTGCTTCGCGCTTGCCTGGATCGGCATGAAATTAGGGGAACAATGGAACAAAGATCCCCGGCTGGCCCACTGGCTGCACCGGCTGGATGCGGTCATCATTCTGCTGGGGCTTGCGGGCGTGGCGTGGTTCATCTGGTCGCACTGGAAAAATCGGATGCGAGTGGCATCTTGAAATTTGCGTGATGAAGGCCCCGCTGGAGACACATCGAGCGGAAGCGCGGTTTACAAAGAGCTCTGAGTACGAGAAGATAGCGAGTTCCCACTCACAGTTGGATGTTGAGTTACTTAGTAGGTTTGAAGGTGTGTCATCCAGAACGAAGCGCAGCATGGGATTTCATTCAACGTGGCTGACAGGCGCGTAGTGAAGGACCCCGACAATGTTTTTACAACGATGCTGCATCAGGGAGTTTTCTGGTGGACTGCGGGTGCGTTTGCGCCAATTTTCTCGTAAGAACGCCCTGAGATGGCATAGTGGACCAATAATTTCGGGGTTCCTTCGGCTACGCTCAGGACAGGCACTTCGACTCCGCGCCATAGACTTATGTCAATCTTAGTAGTTCGTGGCGCTGCGCTCAGGATGACACCTCATTGAGTTGACATGGCGTTTGACAATCTTAAAGTTACTGCACACTGAACCTAGCTTGTGGCGTGAGTAATTCGTATCACTGATACACAGACAGTAACGTAGCAGGTTTTCGGAAAGCGCACCATTTGGAACGAGCCCGGCCACAAGCCGGGTTCGTTTTCACTCATTTGACGATTAAGGATGGTTCTTATAAATGGCAGTTACATCATCAAGTCCAAGTGGCAAGCAGGGAAGTCCTATTGCTCCTGCCAAGGGAAAACTCGGAGTCATGATTCCCGGCATGGGTGCGGTGGCAACCACTTTCATTGCGGGGGTTGAAGCCATCCGCAAGGGTATTGCCGAACCCATTGGATCACTGACCCAGATGGGCACTATACGTTTGGGGAAACGGACTGACGGCCGCTCTCCCATGATCAAGGACTTCGTTCCGCTGGCCGGATTGAAGGACCTGGTATTCACGGGCTGGGACATTTTTGAGGAGGACGCCTACGAGTCCGCCATTCATGCAGGGGTCCTGGAAAAGGACCTGCTCAACAAGATCAAGCCGTTCTTGAAATCGGTCAAGCCGCGCACCGCGGTCTTTGACCGCAATTATGTGAAGAAGCTCGACGGCAAGCACATAAAAAAAGGCCGTCACAAGATGGACCTGGCCGAGCAACTGCGCGCCGACATCCGCGAGTTCAAGAAGAAATCAGGCGCGGACCGCCTGGTGATGATCTGGTGCGGCTCTACGGAGATCTTCCTGAAGCCGGGAGAGGTCCACTCCTCGGTAGCGGCTTTTGAGCGGGGCCTGCACAAGAACGATGAGGAAATCGCCCCATCCATGATTTACGCCTACGCGGCCCTGATGGAAGGCGTTCCCTTTGCCAACGGCGCCCCCAACCTGACTGTGGATATACCGGTCATGCTGGAGCTATCGAGGCGCAACCGGGCTCCTATTGCCGGCAAAGATTTCAAGACCGGCCAGACCCTGCTGAAGACCATTCTTGCCCCTGGATTCAAGGCCCGCATGTTGGGACTGAGCGGCTGGTTCTCAACCAACATCCTGGGCAACCGCGATGGGGAAGTCCTGGATGATCCGGGATCTTTCAAGACCAAGGAAGAATCCAAACTCTCAGTGCTGGAGCAGATTCTTCAGCCTGAGCTCTATCCCAAACTCTACAAGGATTTTTATCATAAGGTACGCATTAATTATTATCCTCCGCGCGGTGATAACAAAGAGGGTTGGGACAACATTGATATCTTTGGCTGGCTGGGTTATCCCATGCAGATCAAGGTGGATTTCCTGTGCCGGGATTCCATCCTGGCCGCCCCCATCGTGCTGGATCTGGTGCTCTTCCTGGACCTCGCAAAGCGTAGCGAGGAGTTGAGTGGCCTTGGGATTCAGGAGTGGTTGAGCTTTTACCTGAAATCGCCTATGACCGTGCCGGGACTCTACCCGGAGCACGACCTTTTCATTCAGTCCATGAAGCTGAAAAATACCTTGCGCCATCTGCGCGGCGAAGACATGATTACGCACCTGGGCCTGGAGTATTACGACTAGAGCATTTTTAGAACTTTAGAA
>DATMMY010000212.1:0-2510 GCA_035569515.1 Candidatus Solibacter sp.
TTTGCTGGAAACCATGAAAATCAGTGCCGCTCCTCTTGCCGCAACGGCTGATGAGCTTCGCCGACAGGGACACACCATAATGCTGATCGCAGTGGACCAGAAAGCGGCAGGGATGATTGCCGTAGCTGATCCGGTGAAGGAATCAACCGGGGAGGCCATCCGCGAACTGCGCGAGAGCGGATTGCGCCTGGTGATGCTGACTGGAGACAGCCGGACTACCGCAGAGGCCATTGCCCGCGAGTTAGGCATTCCTGAATTTGAAGCCGAGGTGTTGCCGGAAAACAAATCGAAAACGGTAAAACGGCTCCAGGCCGAAGGATGCGTAGTAGCCATGGCTGGTGACGGCGTTAACGACGCCCCGGCCCTGGCCCAGGCAGATGTCGGCATTGCGATGGGTACCGGCACCGATGTGGCCATGGAGAGTGCCGGCATCACCTTGGTCAAAGGCGATCTACGCGCCATTGTCAGGGCCATCAACCTCAGCAATGCCACTATGCGCAATATCCGCCAGAACCTGTTCTTCGCCTTCATCTACAACATTCTGGGCGTGCCGATTGCAGCCGGTGTTTTGTATCCGTTCATGGGAGCCAATGGCCTGCTGCAACCCATGTACGCAGCCGCAGCCATGAGCTTCAGCTCAGTCTCGGTAATTGCAAATGCCCTTCGATTACGTAAAGCAAAGCTTTAGCCCCTCAAGTAATTCTTTAACTATGGACTTTAACTTTTTGTGTAAACCGTGGGCGGACGGACTGACGGCGATGAGTTAAGAAGAAAATGAACAAGCGCCGAGGGTGAGGCATTACTTATTTAAGAAATGTCATCCCGAGCGTAGCGCCGTGCAGAAGCTAAGTGCACGCATCTGAAAGGCGCGGAGAGAGGGACCCGATAAGGCTTCGGACTTGAATGCAGATCCAAGGCACTCTAGCCAGGTTACTGGAAGGGCTGTCTTCAAATAGACGCAACGCCACTTACAGTTCAACGGGAAAACTCCCTGACGCAGAATTGATTGTCAAACATTATCGGGGTTCCTTCGACTTCGCTCAGGACCGGCTCTTCACTACGCGCCCATCAGCTATGTTGCCTGAAACACGACCATGCGCTTCGTTCAGGATGACACACCTATGAACATTGATCTCTGGTCGGCTTTCTCCTCGCGAGCTGTGTTCTTCTTTGGCCAACTGCTAATTGCTATTAGCTAATTGCTCTTCCTCACACCACTTTCTTCTTCCACCGTCCCAACCGGAAAACATAGATCGAGATCGTTCCCAGCAGAATCTCCGCCGTCAGCACTGCCAGAAAGACTCCATTCGGGCCCAGTTGAAAGTGTCTGGAAAGCAGAAATGCCAGCGGAAGCTGCACTATCCAGAAGCAGACGAGGTTGATCATCGTGGGCGTAAAGGTGTCTCCCGCGCCATTGAAAGCGTGTACGATCACCAGGCCGTAAGCGTAGATCACGTAGCAGAGGCTGATGATCCGCAGGCAATTGGAGCCATACCCGATCACCACCGGATCGTTGCTGAAAATACCCACCAGGTGCGGCGCAAAGAGCAGGAATATCACCGATATACCGCCCAGAAAAAACATGTTGAAGTAGGCTGCGCGCCAGACCGATTGCTCCGCCCGCTCCGGCTGTCTGGCTCCCAGATTCTGCCCAACGAGCGTGGCCCCAGCCGAGCCCAGACCCCATGAAGGCAAGATGGAGAAGATCACTATGCGAATGGCGACCGTATAACCCGCGGTTGCGGCACTGCCAAACGACTGAATCAGCCGGACCATTCCCACCCAACTTGCCGTAGCCACGGCGAACTGCAGCGTTCCATTGCCGGCAATGCGCAAGATGTTCGCCATGACCTTGAAGTTGAATCTGCAGTTTTCACGCTGAACCACGATGCGTCCCCGGCCTCGCCACAAAATGTAGAAAGTGAACAGGACGCCAACACTGCGACCAATGCTGGTAGAGACGGCCGCCCCGGTTACCCCCAGCTTCGGAAATGGACCCAATCCCAAAATCAGGCAAGGATCCAGGCAGAGGTTAATGAAGTTTGCAAGCCACAACACGCGCATGGCCACCGATGCGTCTCCTGCGCCTCGGAAAATCGAGTTCATCAGGAACAACATCAGGATGATGCCTGAACTGCTCATCATGATGCGGGTATAGGTGGAGCCCACCTTCAGAATGCTTGGGCCTGCTCCCATCAAGGCCAGCAATTTAGGAGCAAGAGGGAAGCAGACCATAAAGATCAGCGCGGAAATGACCACGCCCAGGATGATGGACTGCACGGCCGCCTCGGCCGCCCCCTTTTTATCTTGCTCGCCGGTGCGGCGGGCCACCACCGCAGTCGTCCCCATGCTCAATCCCACGGCCACGGCAAAAATCATCATCAGCATACCTTCGGTAATGCCGACGGTCGCCGTAGCGTCGGGGCCGAGGTGGGCGACAAAGAAGATGTCAACGATCCCGAAGAGCGACTCCATCGCCATCTCCAACACCATGGGCACGGCCAGCAATA
>DATMMY010000213.1:0-7227 GCA_035569515.1 Candidatus Solibacter sp.
CATCCCGCGGGCCGAAAGCCGCGACCGATTGATACTTCGTGACCTGATTGCTATTGATGTGTTCGCCGCTGCGAAGGTATCCGACGTGGGTCTTGGCATCGGTGTGGTACATCCCGGCGTTAATCGCCGCTGCAAATTTGCTGCCCTGACACCACTCCCGCGCAGTGTGGCCAGTCGATTCACCGGTGCGGCTGATGCCTGCGAATTCTAGCTCCCACAGTCCGGGGTCGATACGCACCACCGTGATCTTTGAATCAGCCACCTGCTTGATCTCCATCCCTGGAGCCAGTGACCGCCATCCGGAAGTGGCGTCACCCACCGGACGAGCAGAGATTCCGATTAAAGCAGTGAAGATGAACAGGGTGCGCATGGTATCGGTAAAGAATGAAGTATACCCAAGGAAATCGGAGAGTCGTTGCAGCTCTCCCTTTAACGCTCGCGGGACATCCCACTATTAGAAATGATTCGCGTAAGTCACTGATTCTGTTTGTTCTTGCCGGGCTTTTCGGCGGGGTTCTCATGCACCCGCTCCCGGAAGCTGCCGGACATGCCTTTGGCCAGAAAGACGGTGGATTCTCCATATTTGTCCCGCAGGCGGTCGGAGGCGGAAAGTGCCTGCGCCCATTTTTTGCGTTTATCTTCCTCTTGCAGCAGGCCCATCTGTTCCGGCTGGTCCTCGAAATTGGAAGCATGTACGCCCAGCAGCCGGATTGCTCGTCCTTGCTCCCAGTTATCCTGAAACAGCTTACGAATGGTTTCAAAGATCTCGTTGTCCACCTGGGTGCAATTGGCAGGCGAATGGGCGCGAGTGATGGTGCTGAAGTCCGAATAGCGGAGTTTCAGCTGGAGAGTGCGGGCAAAGAATCCCTGGTCGCGCAGCCTGCGGCCCACCAGTTGGGAGAGATGGGCCAAAGTGGATTCCAGTTTTTCCAGGTCGCGTGTGTCCTGGTTGAAGGTGTGCTCATGGCTGATCGACTTGGCCTGGCTGTCGGCCCCTATCTCATCTTCAAACCAGGCGCCGGCGTCTTCACCGCGCGCCTTGCCGGCCAGCGCCACTCCCCATTTGCCGAACTGGTCTTGCAAAAACGACTCTTCCATGCGCAGCACGTCGCCGACGCGGATGATTCCCAGTTGGTTCAAGCGTGCCTTTGTGACTTTGCCGACGCCGGGAATCTTGCCCACATCCAAAGGCGCCAGAAAGCTCTGCTCCTGTCCCGGCAGCACGTACAACACGCCGTTGGGCTTGGCCTGGTCGGAACAGATCTTCGCCACCAGCCGTGAACTGCCAATGCCAATCGAGCAGTTCAATCCGGTTTGCTCCTTCATCTGCTGATGCAGCTTGTGCGCAGACTTCAATGGAGGACCACTCAGCTTTTCCGTCCCGGTCATATCCACATAGGCCTCGTCAATGGAGGCCATCTCCACTGCCGGAGAGAAGTTTTCCAGCACCTGGCGGGCCTTGCGGGAAGACTCGCGGTAGAGGTCCGGGTGGCCGTCGAGGAAAATTGCATGGGGACAAAGCTTGGCTGCGGTGCGCAGCGGCATGGCGGAATGCACTCCAAATTTTCTGGCCTCATAGGAGGCTGCAGAGACCACCCCGCGCTCATCCCTTTGTCCGCCCACCACCACCGCCTTGCCTTTGAGCGAAGGATTCGACAGCTCCTCCACCGAGACGAAAAAGGCGTCCATATCAACGTGGAAGATGATTCTGGAAGCGGACGGCACATTTTCACGATACATCAAATCAGGGATTGCCAAAATTACATAATTGCCAGAATTGCCATAATTGAATCCAAAACTCATCGATGGCATCTATTTGAATGATTGCCGCTGATGGGTATGAGTCCGGCCTGAGGCCCGTTTGCAGAAGAAGACTTTAGAACATAAATAGTACCTCTGCGCTCAACCCTTTGGGCTATGTCACTAGTACGGCTCGCCAAGGGAACGTATCCCCGAAAGCCAGCATCTCATCATGGCAGGCATTGAGGGAGGGACCTCGCGGGCGTGTTAAGAATGTGCAATTTTGGCGGCAGGAGCGTACTATTTGATGCCTGATTCCCTCTCCCAGGAAGTTAACCTATGACGCCGCTTAAGTCGGTCCTTACCTTCCGCTCCTCTCCTCCTGTAAAAGAGGAGAAGCTGACGGCAGAAACGCTCCTTACTCAATACAAAGCAGTTCGTAAACAGACAGACGACCTGGCAGCGTCCCTGAGCGCGGAAGACCAAATGGTGCAATCGTGCCCGGAAGCCAGCCCCACCAAATGGCATTTGGCGCATACCAGTTGGTTCTTTGAGACTTTTCTGCTCTCCCAGCACCTGGGGGGGTATCGTCCCCTCAATCCGCAGTTTCGGAACCTCTTCAACTCCTACTACAACGCCGTAGGCCCGCAACCGGAGAAGGCGCTGCGCAACACGTTTTCTCGTCCCACGCTGGACGAGGTTCAGGTGTACCGGCGCTATGTGGATGAGCACATGCACAAGCTGCTCGGGAATTCCGAGCTTTCCGAAAGTGTATTGAAAACGGCGGAGTTGGGCACGCATCATGAACAACAGCACCAGGAATTGATTGTCACCGATATCAAGCACGCATTCTGGATCAACCCTTTGCGCCCTGCGTATCAGCGCACTTCCGAGATCACTGAAAGCGAAAGGGCCATCCCGCCGCAAAGGCCCCAGGCGTTTGAAGAGGACCTTTATGAGATTGGGAGCGAAGAGGGCCGCTTCCATTTCGACAACGAATCGCCGCGTCACAAGGTACTGGTTTCGGCTTTCCGGCTCGGCACCCGCCTGGTGACCTGCGGCGAATACCTGGCATTTATTGAAGAGCGAGGCTACGCCCGTCCGGAGCTGTGGTTATCGGACGGATGGAAGGCGGTGGAGGCCCATCGCTGGGTTGCGCCTTTGTACTGGGAAAAGGTTGGCCGCGAATGGTTCCAGTTCACCTGCTCGGGAGTGCGCAAGCTGGATGACCGCGAGCCCGTCTGCCATGTCAGCTATTACGAAGCCGATGCGTTTGCCCGTTGGGCCGGCGCACGCCTGCCTACTGAGTTCGAATGGGAAGTGGCGGCCTCACAACTCGAGGTCAACGGGAATTTGCTGGAGAATGCACGTTTCCATCCAACGCCTGCCAGCAACGCGCAAGATGACAAGCCATTGCAGGTATTTGGCGACGTGTGGGAATGGACCGCCAGCGCCTATTTGCCGTATCACGGTTACAAGCCTGCTGCCGGCGCTCTGGGCGAATATAATGGAAAATTCATGTGCAACCAGATGGTATTGAGGGGGGGCTCCTGCATCACGCCCAAATCGCACGTCCGGGCAAGTTATCGCAACTTTTTCACACCGGAAACCCGCTGGCAATTTTCCGGGATCAGGTTGGCCGATGACAGCATTTAGAGCTCCGGCTCTTGCGATCAGTCCGATCGCTGAAGAAGTTTTGCACGGACTGAGCGCAACCCCCAAACGGCTGCCGGCTAAGCTTTTTTATGACGCTGCCGGGTCGCGCCTCTTTGAGCAGATCACGGAACTGCCGGAGTACTATCCCACGCGCACAGAGCGCGCCATCTTTCAGGCACGCGCCAAAGAAATTATCCAACAAGCGGGCAGCAACCTGACGCTGATTGAGTTGGGAGCGGGGAGCGCCAGGAAAACCGCGGTCCTGATAGAGGCGTTATGTGAACGGCAATTAAAGGTTGAGTTCTATCCGGTTGATGTTTCTCCCGCAGCTTTGCAACAGGCGGTTTCCAGCCTCAACGGGTCTTTTCCCCGCCTGCACGTGCATCCAACTGTCGCCGATTACTCCCGGGGAGTGCCTCAACTGGCTTCTTTGAGCGGGCGTAAACTGGTCTTGTTCATTGGCTCGACCATTGGAAACTTTGAACATCAAGAGGCCCTTGAATTTCTGCAACGTGTTCGCGAATCTCTGCGCGCAGGAGACGCCCTCCTGCTGGGATTCGACCGGGTGAAAAACCATAAGTTGCTGCATGCCGCTTACAACGATTCCCAGGGAGTGACCGCCCGATTCAACCAGAATGTTCTGCTCCGCATCAACCGCGAGCTCGGCGGCCTCTTCGATGTGGAGACGTTTCGGCATGTCGCGTTTTGGAATGGGCGCAAATCCCGCATTGAAATGCATCTTGAAAGCCTGCAGGAGCAGAGGGTCTGGGTTGAAGAACTGCAACGCAGCTTTGATTTTGCCGAAGGTGAAACCATCCATACCGAAAACAGCTACAAGTTCACCGGACGCACCATCGCCAGCCTGTTACGCGAAAGCGGTTTTTACCTGGAGAAAAGCTGGACCGACCCCAAGCGCTGGTTTTCTACTGTGCTGGCCAGGGTCTGATTCCCAGCCTCTGATTCCCAGCCAAAGATAGGCTTGGTTAGTGGCGGTCCTCCGATTCCCGGCTTCCCTTTGCTGCCTCCTCCGCCTCTGCGTTTCAACGTTTAGGCTGGCTTCATTCGCGTCCATTCGTGTTAATTTGCGGCTCAAGGTTTTTCCCCGTGATTTGGGGTTTGGTTGGGCCTGGCTGTGCTGTAGCAGGTGTGGATTGTGTCTGCGCTTTGGATGACTTGATTTTCGACAGAGCACGCGAGGCGTAGAATCTAACGCAGCGCAGATTCCGGGTGCGGTATCTAATCGTGAGAATTCGCTAAGCATCCCCGCTGCACTCCTTGTTACCCAACCTGACCATCTGCTGCTTGCAAGTATGACTTGCATGGGATAGTAATTGGATTCGCGAATGCCGACCTTTAAATACAGCGAAACGTACGACCCGCTTGCGGAGCTGGTCAAGATAAATCCCATCCCATCCTTGCTTGTGGGTTTGCAATCTCTCTCAGTGGCGGTGGTGAATGAGGCTACGTCCAAGCTTGTTGGCTACTCAGAACAAGAGCTGCTGGCCATGTCTTTAGTGGATCTTGTTCCGCTGGAAGATGTGGCCGCGGTGCATCATGCGGCAGAGGAACCCGTGCCGGAAGGCGAAACGCTTTGGCGTTGTGTGAGAAAAGACGGTACCCAACTCTATCTGAAGCTCAAATACAGGGAAACAATGTACCAAGGGCAAGCTGCCCGCTTCATCGTGGTGCTTGAGAGCAGTTTGAAGCCCTTCGATCCTGAGCCCTGATTACCCCTATTGATAGATTTGCCAACGAAGGCAAGAGAAAACCAGTGCCGCCCCTACCGCTACCGGGGCTGATCATTAGGATGTCCATCCTGGGCATGTCCACTTTGCGAATGTCCTTCCTGATGGTCCGCTACCAAATCAATCGTTCCGATTCCCTTGTTAATGTTGAGCCGCAAGGTCACCGGCGACTTTCCGTAGGCGCTGTTAACGTAGTAATCGTCCCGGTGCTCCAGGCCGGATGCGTTGATTGCGCCGATGCCACTGGTGGCGTGCACCCGTACGCCCACATTGTCCGGTAATCGTATGGTCGCCTGTCCGACTCCCCCCTCAATAGTGGCCTCCAGGTCTTTCTTCCAATCCCCCCTGAGATCAACGGTTATCTGGCCCGCTCCCATATTGATCCGTAGGTCAGTCAGCGAGAGCCCTCCCAGTTGAAACTCGCCTTGGCCGGCCCCCACGTCGATCTTCAGGCCAGTTGGCAGGTCTTTATTCAGATGCACGTTCCAATTGTTTCCGCCATGTCGCATGAAGTGAATGTGAGGCCCCTCTTGGGTGATTGAAATTTCACCCTGCTTGCCGGTGACTTCGTGGGATATTGTTGGCTTTCCTTCGTTCTCGTAATAGTCAAACGTGCCTTCAATCGCCTTGGCAGCCCCGCCAGACAGGTCAAGATGGCCTGCGGGCATCTCGATATGGACCTTGGCCGATTCAGCGCCGGGCAGGTCAACAGCCTGAACGTCGTGAATGCGGTGCCCGGATGACCACGTTCCTCGCCCATGGCCCAGGCTTAGAGCAATGCCGAAGAGCGCCACCAGGACAATAATGGCGATCTCCCCGCCTCCAAGCCATCTCCTGGCCGGAGCGCCCGGAGCGTTCTGCTGCCGGAAATAATCCCAGAGCTTGCCCAGGCCAAGAAAAACCAGCAGCAGTGGCCAATAGCGGGCCAACAGCCACCATGGATCCAGGCCTGGCCGGAAATTGCCGTAAAGAAATAACGCACCCAGCCCAATCAGTAATATTGCTCCCACCATCGAGCCACGACGATACTCAGACATTCGCTTGTCTCCTCACCGGCTCGCCAATGGAGCCTTCAAAGAACGACCCATGCTACCAGTATGTACGGCGGAGTCAGGGGAATAGTTCCGGGAGTTTTCGGTCTGTATCAGCGATTGCGGGCGGTCATTGACGAGCAGAGTTGCGTCAAAACCGGCATGGCACATTGAGCGGAGTATTTGACTGGATGATTGCGGCTTTGTTTTTGCAGCTGGAAAATAGAGGTGGAAAATGCTCAACAGGCTGCCACCGGCTAGAGAGGCAGCCCACAGTTGCTAGAGCTTTTCGTAGAAGTCACACGCTGAGCACGAAATGTAGACTCCGCCGGGAATGTTCCGTTCACGGTCTTTCACGCGCTTCACGATGCGGGTCGGTTTGCTGCATTTGGGACAGTCCGTGCTCTTGGAGGTGTCCATCATTTTTTTGCGATCTGCCGTCTTGGCGATCTTGGCCATTGTTCATACTCTCCTGTTGAGGTGATGCGGTCGTGGAGTTCAGGGCAGAAAAAGCGGAAAACTTTAGATGCCGAACCGCCTTTCTATTTTACAACACCCATTTCATTCATGTTTTGTTCCCGAATCCAGCCACAGAGCAGATACATCTGAGATTGGCTCAATCGGCATGCGCGGGCGGAATCGAAAAAAAGGGCCGCAGACTTGTAACTTTTGTACAGAATGTGAGTCAATATTGGTGGAATTCATCCCGAAAGAGGACTCATGAAGAAATTTCTGTTGATGCTGTTTGCAGCCATGGCGGTGAGCGCGTTTGCCGCCGATACCACAGTCAAAGGATATCTGGTCGACCGGGCTTGCGCTTCGGAAGAAGGCTCGCAAGCGGGGTTCGGCGCCAACCACACGAAGAGCTGCCTGCAAATGGCGGAGTGCGCCAAGAGCGGCTATGCGGTGCTCACCGACGACAAGAAGGTCATCAACCTGGATGATAACGGCAATGCGCAGGCCAAGAAGTTCATTGAAGGCCTCACCAAAAAGAAGGACATCAAAGTGGCTGTATCGGGCGACATGAAGGGCGACAGCATCACTGTAACCAAGAT
>DATMMY010000214.1:0-5918 GCA_035569515.1 Candidatus Solibacter sp.
GATCCGGATTCGAAGCAGGTATTTCTCGCTGATGGCGCAGTTCTTCCCTACGATTCATTGATCGTCGCAGCCGGATCTCAAACTTCGTACTTCGGGCATGACGAGTGGCGCGATTGGGCGGCCGGAATGAAAAGCATTGAGGAAGCTACAACCGTCCGGCACAAAATCCTGTACGCATTCGAAGTCGCGGAGCGGATATTAGATCCGGCTCAGCGGCGTGCCTGGCTGACTTTTGTCATCGTCGGCGCCGGGCCAACTGGAGTAGAGCTGGCTGGGGCCATTGCGGAAATCGCACGGAAAACACTGAAAAATGATTTCCGTTCCATTCATCCGGAAGAGGCGCAAATTATTCTGCTCGATGGCGCGCCTCGAGTACTCATGCCGTTTCCAGAGGGCTTGGCGCAAAAGGCCCATCGTTCGCTTACCAAACTAGGAGTACAGATCCAATGTGGCGCTCTGGTCAAAGCCGTAGACAAAGATGGCCTCGCGATTGAAGTTGACAAGCGTCTTGATCACATCAGCGCGAAGACAGTGATGTGGGCCGGTGGCATCACAGCATCGCCACTCGGGAAAATTCTGGCGGGCCGTACAAAAGCTGAAACCGACAAGGGAGGAAGAGTCAAGGTAAAACCCGACCTGACAATTCCGAATTATTCCGATATCTACGTGGTTGGCGATCTTGCTGCCGCTGTAGATGCAAATGGAAAACCCTTGCCGGGATTGGCACAAGTGGCCATGCAGGGAGGCAGCTACGCAGCCAAGGCAATCCTAAGAAAAGTAAAGGGTCGCCCAGCGCTGCCTCCCTTTAAATACTTCGATAAAGGGTCTATGGCGGTGATTGGGCACTGGTCCGCAGTCGCCAACGCGTTTGGTCTTCATGTCTCCGGGTTCCTGGCCTGGACGATGTGGGCTGGCATACATCTGACATACATCGTCACGTTCCAGAGCCGGGTACTGGTTTTCTTTCAGTGGATCATGCAAGACCTGACTCGCAGCCGCGGAGCGCGGCTTATTACCGGCGTTGCCCCGACGGATTTCAACTTCAATAGAGAGATTGCCGGTCAGCGCGGCACACCGGAAGTCAAAGCCGAGCCGGTTAGCGTGCCACATTGAGCAGGCAGACAGAGCATTCATCACAATTTAGAGATATCAAAAAGGAATCGTTGATGCAAAGCACCAGAAACATTTCGGCAAAACTGCCGCCTTTGAAAGCGCTGTCGATCTTATTTTTTCTGGCATCTACCTGTCTTGCTCAATCCCCAACCCTCTCCAGTCCTACCAATATCTTTGCGCCGGCTTCCACTCCCGCTAAAGCCATCTTCGGCCTTTCACTGTTTGTCCTTGTGATCACCGGAGGCATCTTTGTCGTGGTGGGAAGTCTGTTGGCCTACGTGGTTGTGAAGTTCAGAAAGCGAAAAGATGACGACAGCCGCGAGCCGGCACAGGTCTATGGAAGCAATCAGGTGGAGATCGCATGGACGGTGATTCCTATCCTGATCGTCGTGGTGCTGTTCATGGCGACGGCGCGGGTGATCGCGAACGTGCAGAAGGCTGCTCCTGACAATGCCGTTCATGTCACCGTGGTAGGCCACCAGTTCTGGTGGGAGTATCGGTATCCAGGTTTGAAGGTTGTCACCGCGAATGAATTGCACGTGCCTGTTGGGGCCGCTACTGAGATCAAGTTGTTTTCTGCGGATACTGACCATAGCTTTTGGGTGCCGCGGCTGGCGGGCAAGACGGACCTGATTCCCAACCACCCGAACGTTATGTGGATTGACCCACAAGAGGTGGGACTCTATCTGGGACAATGCGCTCAGTACTGCGGCACACAACACGCCAAGATGCTTCTGCGCGTCTATGTTCAGTCGCAAGCCGAGTTCGACCACTGGATTCAACAGCAGAGCCAGCCCGCACAGTCGAGTAATGCCGCATCCGAGGGGCAGCGCATTTTTGAAGCTACCGCCTGCGTGAATTGCCACGCGGTAGCCGGCACTCCGGCACTGGGGCGATTCGGTCCGGATCTCACCCATCTGATGAGCCGTGACACGATCGCAGCCGGCATAGCGGAGAACAACCACGAAAGTCTTCGCCTGTGGATTCAAGACCCAAGCCGGCTCAAGCCTGGATCTCTCATGCCGGCGATGGGGCTCAACGAGCATGACTTGAACGCGGTGACGGCTTATTTGGAGACGCTTCGCTAGAACGTGAGGAGAACACTCGAATGGCGACTGATGCGATCACATTGCCGGAAACGCAGGAGACGGTGGGAGCAAAGCGTCCGCTTGTAGACAGGTTTCACGAATGGATTACAACCGTTGACCACAAGCAGCTCGGCGTCATGTACATACTCTATGCGCTGGCGTTTCTGCTGGTCGGCGGGGTTGAAGCCACCATCATGCGCATCCAGCTCAGCGCGCCGCACAAGGATTTTGTTTCCCCGCAGGTCTTCAACCGGATGTTCACCATGCATGGCACCACGATGATCTTCTTCGTGGCCATGCCGCTGGTCTTTGGCCTGGCGAATTACCTGGTTCCCTTAATGATCGGCGCGCGCGACATGGCGTTCCCCCGCCTCAATGCCTTCAGTTTCTGGTTATCGGCATTTGGCGGAATTCTTCTCTACTTCAGCCTGGTCGGCGCCAACGGTCTCTATGGAGCAGGTAATGCTCCGGACGTTGGTTGGTTTGCCTACGCGCCTCTGACTTCGCACACGTTCTCCGTCGGTCACAGCACGGATTTCTGGACCCTGAGCCTTCTCGTCTCCGGATTCGGGAGTATCGGAACGGCGATCAACATCATTGTGACGATCCTCTGCCTGCGTTGTCCCGGCATGAAGCTGGGGAAGATGCCGCTTTTCGTTTGGCTCAATCTCGTTATGGCGGGACTGGTAATTCTGGCTGTAAGTCCACTCTCTGCGGCGCAGATCATGTTGTCCATTGACCGCTATCTGGGCGGACATTTCTTCGATACGCAGGCTGGCGGCTCGGCCGTGATCTGGATGCACTTCTTTTGGATCTTTGGCCATCCTGAGGTCTACGTTCTCGTCATTCCAGCGTTTGCTGTTGCTTCCGAAGTGATTCCTGTCTTTTCACGGAAAGCGATATTCGGATACCCCGTGATGGTTGCAGCCACAGTCGCTATCGCGTTCGTCGGCATGAGTGTATGGGCCCATCACATGTTCACAGTAGGGATGAGTTCGAATGCCAACGCTTTCTTTGTGCTGTCTACGATGGCGGTAGCCGTTCCGACGGGAATCAAAATCTTCAACTGGCTCGCCACCATGTGGGGAGGAAAGATCGACTTCAAGCCGCCCATGCTGTTTTGTGCCGGATTTCTATTTCAGTTCCTCCTCGCTGGACTCACCGGGATCATGCTGAGCGCCGCGCCGTTCGATTGGCAACTGGGGAATTCGTATTTCGTTGTTGCTCATTTTCATTATGTGATTGTGGGCGGGATCCTGTTCTGCCTGTTCGCTGCTTTCTATTATTGGTATCCCAAGGCAACCGGGCGAATGTGCAACGAGCTGCTGGGAAAACTGCATTTCTGGCTTTTTTTTATCGGCTTCCATCTCACGTTCGACTTCATGCACATCCCCGGCCTGTTAGGTATGCCGCGGCGAATCTACACCTATGAACCGGGCCGCGGTTGGGACACATGGAATCTGATCGTTGGCATCGGCGTCGTCTTTCAAGCCGCAGGCGTATTGGTCTTCGCTGCGAATCTAATCTGGTCTTATTTCAGTGGCAAAATCGCCGGGAACGATCCATGGGATGCCTGGACGCTGGAGTGGACCACCAGTTCACCACCGCCGGCATATAACTTCGCTGTGATTCCGTCAGTCAAGAGCCGCCGTCCGCTTTGGGACCTCAAACATCCCGAAGATCCGGATTGGAAGTACGAGTAGAGGGAGATTTCCATGAGTGCAGCGACAGTGACGATCCACGAACCCGAACTCCAATGGAGGGCTTCCGCGCGTGGGCGGTTGGGGATGTACTGCCTCATCGCCGCCGAGGCAGCCATCTTCACCATCTTTGTCGTGGCCTACCTCTTCTATATGGGCAAGAGCCATAGTGGACCGACGCCGCAGCAGGTGCTTCATGTACCCATCTTGTTTACCATCTGCCTGCTTTCCAGCAGCCTGACGATCCATCTCGCTGTCCGTTCTCTGCGGAAGTCGAAGACTGGTGCTTTTGCGCGGTGGTGGTTTCTCACGCTCTTTCTTGGGACGACATTCCTGGCTGGCACAGTGGTTGAGTGGCGCCACTTGATTTATGACGAAGGACTGACCATCCAAACCAATCTTTTTGGCACGACTTATTATTCGCTGGTGGGACTGCACGCTTTCCACGTGCTCATGGGCCTGCTTGCTCTCGGCATAGTATGGCTTTTTGCGATGTTTGGAAGGGTGAAACGTGAGCATGCAGAGCGCGTGGACACTCTGGCACTGTATTGGCATTTTGTGGACACGGTCTGGGTGGTAGTTTTCTTGGTGGTTTACGTGATCGGACGCTGAAAGGTAAGGATAATGATTCCCAATTCGGCTACAACGACAACGTACGATTCCGGCACATTGGAATTACCTGCCCCCACGGCCTGGCCCCTCGTGCTCGCACTTGGGATTACGCTGGTATTTTCCGGTTTGGTTACGAGTGAGTCGGTGAGTGTTCTGGGAGGAGTGCTGGTCATCGCCGGGGCAGTTGGCTGGTTTCGGAATGTTCTGCCCCACGAAGCGCACGAATCTGTTCCAGTCATACCAGAGGAACCGGCTATTGCGACTACGCGACGCGATGTCGCGCGGCTGGAAATCGCGAACCAACCCAAGCGGGCTTGGCTGCCGATTGAGATCTATCCCGTGTCAGCAGGAATTAAAGGAGGGCTGGCGGGAAGTGTGGTCATGGCTGGGTTGGCCATGCTCTACGGCCTCATCAGCGGAAATGGCATCTGGTATCCGGTCAATTTATTAGTCGCGGGCTTTTTCCCGGGCGCGGTACATGCAACCACCGTCCAAATCGCCGAATTCCGCATGAGTGCCTTGCTCCTGGCGATCCCGATCCACTTGATCACGTCGCTCTTGGTGGGGCTGCTTTACGGAGTCATGCTTGCTATGTTTCCTCGACGGCCTATCTTTCTGGGTGGGCTGGTCGCCCCGATCATGTGGTCGGGTTTGCTCTACACCACGCTAGACATCATTAATCCCGTAATGAACCAGCGCATTGATTGGTTGTGGTTCGTCTTATCGCAGGTTGGGTTTGGAGTTGCGGCTGGACTTGTAGTGTCGCGCCAGCAACGAATCCGCACGTATCAGGGATTGCCGTTTGCCGTGCGCGCGGGGATCGAAGCGCCCGGCGTCATGAGAGAAAAGGATCAGGAGTAAAGCTATGAGGTGCTCAATCTTCGTTCTCGCTGCATTGGCTCTTTCAGTGTTCATTGGCGGCTGCAATAACTCGCCCGGACGTCCTCCAGCGGGCTCTGAGTCGCTCCGGCCCAACGAGATGTTGACCTTCGACGCGCTCTACCAGCAGAACTGCGCAGGTTGCCACGGCGAGCAGGGAAGAGGTGGAGCAGCAATCGCGCTCAACAGCCCGGTTTATCTCGAAATTGCGGATGATGCCACCATACGCCGTGTAACTGCGCAAGGAGTTCCGGAAACTGCCATGCCCGCATTCGCACAGAGCTCGGGCGGCATGCTCACGGATAAACAAATTAGTGCGATTGTTGCCGGCATTCGCTCACGCTGGAACAAGCATGATTCTCTGGATCCTGCGCCGCCGAGTTATACCGCATTTGCCCCGGGCGATCCTCAGCATGGCAAGAATGTATACGACAACTATTGCTCCTCTTGTCATGGAACGGCTGGCCAAGGTGGAAAACAGGCCGGTTCGATTGTGGACGAGTCGTTTCTCAACCTTATCAGCGAC
>DATMMY010000215.1:0-2733 GCA_035569515.1 Candidatus Solibacter sp.
TTGCGCAGGTATGGCGCTGGATTCCGTGGTTGCAGGAAGGTCATCGCGAAAATCCAATCTTGCCAGTTCGCCGGCGTAATTCTTATCTGCCGAAGGCTTGTAGTGCACAACGGCACGCAAACCTTCGACGTGGCGGCAGGAGCTGAAATGGTCTTCGCCATACCACAGGGTATCGGAAAAGCCGCTGACGACCCCGCTTTTGGCCGCGAAGCTCACCTGCTGGCCTTCATGGTCAAGGACCACGGTCAGTCCGGTTTCTTTGCCGGGGCAGCGGACGGACTTCACCGTTCCTTGCATCAGCTCCGTTCCTTCCATCGGCGATGGCATGAGCGCATCCCCAGCAGGTCTCAGGGCTGCCGGCACGGCGTTCCAGAGTTCAACGGCCTCATCATGATCGGGTCCGGGCCAGCGGTCGGCGACATACCGGGCGAAGCCGGCGGCCTCGGTGCCCCGTCCCATGCGTAACAGAATCTGCCCAGCCAATAGGTGGTAACCGGCGCGCGCCGGCTCCAGGCTTTCTGCCTTGCGGGTGACGCCGTAGGCATGGGTGAGGTCTCCCTGGCGCAGATAGAGCCGCGCAAGCTGAACAAATGCCGGGGCAAAGTCCGGATTCAAGTCCAGTACCTTCATCAATGAGTCACGAAATGCGGCCTGATCGGCAGGCACATTGGAACGGGCCTGAGGAGAGAGCATGGTAAGCGAGAACAGAGAAAGGTAAAGCTTCGGATCCAATTCCAGCGCCTGGCTGAACTCACGCCTCGCTTCATCGTCCTTACCGGCCGCAAAGTAGAGAAAACCCATGCTCTCGTGGGCCAGTCCGAGTTTGGGACCGAGCTTGAGCGCCTCTTCAATCAGTGGCCGTGCAGTCGCTAGATCATGGGACCACAAACTATAGCTACCCAACTCGGCCTTAGTCTCCACCTGGGTGAGGGTGCGGGAAGCAAAGTCTTTCTCATCGGTATGCGCTGGACTGTCTAGGATGGCGCCTGTTATAGCGAACAACTTTGCGTATTTTTCAAATCGCTCCTGGAGGTCATTTGGATCGCCAAATTCCTGCTGAAAGGCCTTCTTTTCGTCCATCTCCTGCAAAAGCCGGGCAAAATGCCACAGCTTCTTGCCGTTCTCCATGCCTGGGCTAAAAAACAAGAAGTGGGTCAGCAGCCATGATTCAGAGTAGAAGACACTGGCCTTATATTCATCGTGGTAATAAGGAGACCCCTGGTTTACTGCGAGCAGCGTAGCAAGCGGAACCAGAGTCTGGGATCGAAGCATCTTGATCCGGTCGGTATTGGGTACGCCGATCACTATCCTGTCTTTTTCGAAGCGAGTGTTGGCATGAAAATCAGCCAGACCTTCATCCAGCCACAGCGGCAGCCAGCGCAGGTTGAGATGCATGATGCTATGGGTGTACTCATGATAGACAATGTCATAGGCGCCGGGCTTGATCTCGTCGAGCCTCACTATCGCGAACTGCTTGTCCCATCCGTGATGGAAAAATCCGGCAGGCGTGAAACCCTTGCGTTTCCTGAACGCAGGCGCCAGCTCCATCATGCTGGCTTCGCCCCGAGGCGCCAATACCAGCAGTGGGGATCCGGAGTCGAGGCGAAGATGAGGATAGAGTTCGGCCATTGCAAAGCGCATCTGCTCGAATTCGCGCGCTACGCGCCGCGCATCCTTGTCACTCCCGTCGGTAAGTACCCGGAAATGCTGGCTCCGAACCTCGGTCCACTGCTTTTCCGCGGCGGCACTCGCCATAGAAGCCAGCAGCACAAACAGTGCAATAGCAAATGGCATAATCCCAGGTTTTAACGGTCCGGACGAAACGCTACGCTCTCTACTTGTCCTGAGCTGGCTCATACGGAATTGGCCTCCAGGCTTCACTTACTTGCGCCCGAATAGGAAGGGGATTTCCAGCGTCATCCTGTCCCACTATATTAGTGAATTTCGCCGGCTTTCGTTTCAACTAAATTATGCGCAATCGCCAGGGTTGGCCTGTTCCATGCTTCCGGGGGGCTTGCGAAAAATCCGATTACACGTTCTTTCGCCGTGGCCTTCTCAGTAGCTCGCCTCGGCAATTTGGACAGATGTTTTTCATCTCCGCCGTGCATGTCTCGCAGAAAGTACATTCGTAGCTGCAAACAAACGCGATGCCATCGGCAGGCAACGGCTTCTTGCATTTCTCGCATTCCGGTTTCATGAAGAGCATAGGTTAAGTGCCAATCGAAGAGCATAGGTTAAGTGCTAATCAAAGATATTTGAAACCTTTACCGCAAAAGACGCAAGGGTCAGATTCTTACCACTGATTTCCACTGACGCCACTGATCGAAAAACAAGAGATTTTAACCGCTGATTTTCGCTGATGACCGATGATCAGAAGCGCAACGAGGAATGACAATTTTGTTGGAGCGTTTTTATCAATAACTTGAGACGTAAGAGAGTAAATGCAATGGCTAAATACTAAGTACTAACGGCTAATGGCTAATTGCTAATTGCTATTTGCTATTTGCCAATTGCTACTTCTGTATTCGTATATTCACCAGATACGGGCTGCCGAACTCGGTCATCTCTCCGGCATGTTTTCCGGCCACTGGGAGTAAGCGGGCGGAAAGCGGCTTGTGCCATTTCACCGCCAGGCTGGCCACATCGGCAATGATGTTTTCCAGATACTTTTGGGAAACGTCACCCGGCAGAGGAATGGCATCGAGCCCCGTGCTGCACACCGACGAATAGGAC
>DATMMY010000216.1:0-17770 GCA_035569515.1 Candidatus Solibacter sp.
TCGCATGGCTCAAATCAGAGAAGCTGGGCTCTGAGTGCCATGGACATTGGTCCAGGTGTGGATCGGCCAAGTGTGGAATCGCATATCTCAAAACGTGGATCTTGGCCAACGAGGTAACTTTATTGTTGAGTACATCCCCAATCTTGCCGCTGAAGATATTTTGGACAGGAACCCGATGGCGTGGATGGATCGATTCCGGTTTGGGAAGGATGAAGGTGCAATGCCCTCTGCAATTGGGGTCCGCTTCATCAAGGCCAATTGATTTAGCGGAAATAATGGGCACGGCTGACTCATCCACAATTTGCATGGGTTTCTGCTCTTTGCTGATGGCTAAAGAATGGGTCCCTCCGGCAATTGGCTTTTCTTTGAGCCACGTCCCGGCCCCATATGCATGTCCTTCTATCTTCGGTGTAATTGCCTTAATGAAATCCCGATAGACAAACAGAATGAAGGGGCCGTGCAGTACTACATTCAGGTAAAAGTCCTTAGATGGCGTCGCGAGTTTGGCAGAGGTTGTTTTATTGGCTTTCATTCCTGGGTTCCTGGGTAACTAAATCCATACATGGAAGGTTGCCCAATAGTATGGATGGGCATTCACTGCTTTGCTTCTCACCACAGCATCATGGAGAGCATCAGCAACGGGCTTACCCGCCGCGATGCTCCGGTAAAGGGTCTGGATCAGCGTTACAGTTGTTTTGGAATCCACGTTCCAATAGGAGCCAATGGCGCGCGGCACCCCGGTCTCCAGGAGCGCCTCGATCAGATTTCCCGCGCCTACTGCGTCATTCTCCCCGGCTTGGGCGGTCGAACAGGCTGAAAGCACCACCAACCGGAGGTCCTTGAACTGTGACCTGCGAAAAACATCCGCATCTATGAATTTCGCTTCGCCGTTGGATGATGTGAGCACCAATCGGACCCCCTCCGCGGTAGTGACGGCATGGCCAGCGAAATGGAAAATTTCAACATGGGCCAATCTTTGGAGCAGTTCCTCCTCGGTCACTTCTTTTCCGTCGAGCACGGTGGATCGCCCCAGAATCCCCCCCACAATCTGCGCTTCGCGAACTGCATCGGGAAGAGGCCGCAAGATCTCCAGATATTCGACGGGAACCAGCGACGAAGCCAGGATGAGGCTGGGACTGTCCGCATTGATGTCTTTCGCAAGCCGGCCCTGGAGGTAATAGGCAAGGCCGGGCGTAAAGGCGACCGAATAGCGGGTTCCAAAATACTGATGAGTAGAATCCACTAAAGCCTGCATCGCCACCTGGCCAAGTACGCCATCCGGTTCAATAACAATGAGTCTGGAGGGTTCAAGGCTGGATTCAACGGGAGCGATCAACCATTGGTAGAGAGTCTGTCCATCACGGCGTAATGCCGCTATGTCCGAATCGCGATCGGCGCACTCCTGATTAAACCGATGAGCTACTCGCGTCAATTCATCGGGAGAAACCAAGACAAACCGGCTGGTGATGCCGCGGTCATCGTAAGCCCAGATGGCCAGCCCATTGGAAAGCAGCGCGTACGAAATGATGGTTTCATTGCGTAGACTGGCCAGCGCTGGCCGCAGTTGAAATGGCGCCAACGATTGAACTTCTGCCGAAGCGGGTCCCTTGATTCCAGAGACTCGGGCCGCAAGCTTGTGCTGTGCTTCAATCAGGTCAGGGGCAGCTTCCCGCAGTGGCAGTGCGTGATAAGACTCCCAGGTTTCCAGCGACTGACTGGCGTTGTTGGCCAGCGATTGGGTCTCGGCCAGTCCCTTGTACGCTGCCTCCATGGTCCTTTGCCATCCGGTCCGCTCATTTCTGCTTGCCAACGTTGAAAAGCCTGCCTGGGCCGTGGCAATTGCAGAGCGGTAACTTTGCTCGGCTCCCTTCAAATCTCCAATTTTCCTCTTTACGTCTCCCAGCTCCTGGAAATAATCCAGCGATTTAAAGTCATTGGAGACTCCGCGCAGCAGGGATTCCAGCGCATTCAGGCGGGCCAAGGCGCGCGCCGGCTCTCCCTGGGCCGCTTCAATGCTGGCATTACGGATTTCGGTGTCGAGATAATAGCTTTCTTTAGCGGGGCCAGGGGGCAGGGCTGCAAAGAGTTTCTGGGCAGTTTGTTGTTCGGTTTTGCTTTGTGCTGCTTTCCCTGCCATCAGGGCCATTCTGGACACCCTGAAATAGGCGAACGGTTTCACTAAAGAACTGCCAGCGCGTGCCGCCAGTATGGCTGCTTCGGTTGAACATCCAAAGGCCAATTGCCAATATCCATGATTCTCGGCGGGAAAGCACAACCCTGCATAAAACTCGTAGGCTCGAATTTCCGGGTAGTTTCCTGTCCAAAACCGGTCAAGACCTTCGTGGTAAAGAGACCATGCGCGCCGCTCATTCCCTTTGGCCGACCAGTTCAGCGACGACTCGAACGCGATTGCTCGTAATGAAAGCACCCCAAACCCGGCCTTGTCCGCGATCCTACGGGCGGAGACGAGCGCAAGACCCGCCTGCTTGATATCGCCGGTCATTCGAAAGCAAGTATGCTCCTCCAAAAGGAACTGGCCCTGAATCCAGGAATATCTTTTTCCTTTTATTTGGCGGACGATCGGTAACGCGGCCTCGCGGCATGCGAGCCCCTGGGACCGGAGATGTAGCGCATAGACAACCTCCAATCGCGCTCTGACCATGCCTGGAATATTTTTCCCCTGTGAAAACCACCGAAGAGCCTGGCCGGCCTCATCGCCGGCGGCATCCGCATCGCCAGCCGCGTTCCTGGCCGTTGCTCGACTCAAATGCAACAACCCAGCAGAGAATGCAGGCGATGGTCCTCCCATAAGCAAGTCCGCGAGCCAGCGGTCATCATGACTCCGGGCAAGAATCGCTGCCAGCCGCTCCAGGGCTGCCTGAGCATCAAGAGCAGGCTGCTTCGTAGAAGCTGTTTGAGCAATGGGAAAGGCCTGCGGAAGCCACTCGCGAATTGCGGAATCAAGGTACTCTTCAATGCGCAGATCAACAATCCGCCAGGTGCTCTCATTCGTTAGGCTCACATCGCGAAGAAATTCCGCGGGGTTGAGCAGCGGTTCGGCGCGTTTGCGGTCGTATTCCTTCAGCTTGTCGCGAGCTTCCGCGAGGCGTTGCCGTGCTTCATCGGCCCACCCGCCTCTAGCATCAAGTTGCAGGTAGCGCTCCCAGTCGCTGATCTCCTCGTGAAAGAAGAACATGCGGTCGCAGATGATGGCGTGATTGAAAAGCGTGACTGGATCGTTAGGATTCTTCGCCAGAACCTCGCCAATAAGTTCATAGGCTTTACTGTAATCAATGGCCTTGCCGGCGACCTCAGCCCGTTCGAAATAGGCAACGGCAAGGTCCAACTTCAACGAAAGCATGCCAGGCTCAATGTCCTGGGCCTTTTGAAAGCTTTGGATGGCCGCGTCGAAGTGCCACTGCAACAGTTCGACATTGCCTTCGTCGCGGAGCAAGCCAGGATCGTTCGGCCGTTTTGCGAGTTCGCGGCCAATAGCTGAATCCGCTTCGTACAAAGCTGATGTGCGGTGGATTCCCGGAGACGCAGCTCCGCGTTGAACCAAATACGGAGTGTAGTCCGTCTGGGCGAGTCGTAACTCCACCGTGCGTTCTTGTGCGTAAGCTTCTTGTAAGAGTCTCTCCGGCGAAACCCGACATAACCACCACAACACAATTCCCGAAACAACCGCTGCGGCTGCGGCCGCATAGGCCCAGATGGGAAACCGAAATATTTTGGCGCCATGCCTAACTGGGAATGCAACTGGTGTCGCGGACTTGCGTCCTTGTCGCTTTTGCTTAACGAGCAAATCCATTTGGCGAGCCAGATCCTCCTGCCATACCTCTTGGGTGCTTCTGAGATTTTGTTGGGTTTCTGGAGTTGGCTCGCCAGAGGCCACGTCTTCCATGGCGTTTTTCAAGAGCGTTGCGCAGAAACTGCACCGCCCGGCATGCTGCAAATACCGGATGGCTTTAGCATTGGGTAACAAACCTGTGGCGATGCTGAACCAGATAATAGGCTGCGGGCAGTCCATTTCCTGCTGGCTGGATATTTTATCGCTCGATCCTTCCGATTTCCCCATTACCACCTCGTACTGCTCTTTGGTCCCCCTCTCTGTTGAGCAACGGAGGAGATGTTCACGCAACTGACTACAAAAGTCGTTCTTTGGATCGTGCGGCAATCGAATAGGCCTTTTCGAACGTCAGGCGCTGATCGTACGTTCCGGTCCCGCCTGCTCCCCTTAGAACGGAGAATGTCATCGAATCCCTTTTTTCAACTTTCGGTACTGGTGGTTGCTTCCTGCAGCAATCGCATCAGCCGCTGCAAACAACTTTCAACTCCCTTTACCGAAAGCGCTATTCCTGGGATTTCAGAAATAGCCTTGGCTGTAAATCCTTGGCGATAGTAAAGCCAGAAAGCAGCCCTATCTCTATCATTTTCAACTAGTTGATTGAGAATGTCCTCTAGTTCTGCCATAAGGACTTTATTTTCCAAAGGGTGCCGCCCATGCGCGGAAGTTCCTTTGAGCGGGCGCTCAATATTCACGTCAACAAGTACGGCTTGGCCCCTCTTTCGGGCCTTCTGTAAACGAAAGTAATCCAACGTTACAGTTGCTGCTACTACTTTTAGAAAGCCGTAGATAGCTTCTTTGTGGCGGCTCTCAAACTCCCGCAAATATCTGCATTCATCCTCGCAAAGGCGCAAGTATGTTTCCTGTACTAAATCGTCGATGAGAGATGCTGAAGCCGGAATACAGCGTCGCGCCGTTTTCTCGATCACGGACGCTATGAGTGGCTGAAAGCGGCGTACAAATTCCGCCCACGCTACGTGGTTCCCCATAGTTGTACATGCTTTAACCAGCTCTTGGGGGCTCAGCTGCTTGTAGTTCATGGTGTGAGGCAAATTTTATACGAGTGAACTGAATCTTCCAACATTCCATTTCTGAGACAAGTCCGGATTTCTTTCTCCATTTCACCTCCGGATTCCTTCTCCTTTCGCCAGGGTGCATTCTGTCAGGATATGGGTCAACCCACAAGGGAAAACCACTCCAACTGACGTTCTAAGGTAGGTAGAAGCGCCCAGTATTTTCAACCATTCGGTCCATGACAAACCCCGCAAGTGAAACAACGGTTGAGAGAACCCGGGTTAAGAAGAGCACACTAAGCGCCCGGCCTCGAATTGCGCTGTTGGACCAAAGACGCCAGGTGTTTGGACCGCCGATTGAAGCCCTCGCGGCTGCGCTCCAGAAGCAGGTTAGCCGAGACTTTGCACCTCAGTGGGGTCGTGACGCGCGAATCCTGGCGATACCAAGAGGTCATGATCCGCCCGAAGGCTCGTGGTGGCTGGTTATTCTAGACTACGCAGGACGCGGCGCATTGGGATATCACTTTGTGACTGCCGAAGGTCTGCCGCAAGCCGTGGTTGGGGCCGTTTCCAGTGGAGAACGGTGGCCGGTGGTTGCGAGCCACGAGCTCCTTGAAATGTTAAGCAATCCCCTGCTTAACGTATGCATCTACAATCCCAAGCTAAACCGGAATATACCCCGGGAAGTGTGTGATCCGTGTGAAGCGGACGCCTACCATATCAACCCCGCAAACTCCGAGTCCATCCAGGTCGCCAATTTTGTCTATCCAACCTGGTTTCGATCAAACGCGTATGGATTAAAAAATAAAGACGGCGGGCCTTTTGATCATATGAGAAGGATCCATGCTCCCTTTGATGTGAGTCCCACTGGTGGTTGGATTAATCCCTCCGGCTGCCCGCAAGCAGGTAAGTCGGTTACGCAGCACATGAGAAAAGTGCCTCGGCAGAAGGAAATTCCCGCCGGGAAACGTCGAACAAGATGAGCAGGTCTTGGTTTTTCAATTATGGCAATTCTGGCGCTCATGGCAATTTTGGCAATCTCAGATCAAGGCTGGTTATACACCGGCCCTCCGGGTGTAGGATTCTCGTAATCCTTTCCATACTTGTCCTTATGGGCCAACGGCAAATGGGCGTTATCGGCCATCGCCAGCGTTCCCAGGGAACTCGAATCTTCAGACACGACAATTTGCTTTGAGAGCGCCTTCAACGCTTCGGGGGACGAACCCTCTCTCCAGACGTGCAGCACATATTTCCCGGCAGGCACATCCGCAATCGCGATTTTGCCCGAGCGATTCGAGGTTCCATAATAAGGAGTGTCCACGGCTATGACGACCGCGCTCATCTCGGAGTGAATATTACAGAACAGGAATGAAATCCCAGGCCGGTCAAAGCGCAATGATCGTGATGCGCCGGCCTCGTACAATCCAAGATCGAACCGCTTCCCGTCGAACAACGAAAACACGTTGTGAAAAAAGGGATCTTTGTTGGGGAAATCCACTTCAGAACCTGCAGGCAGCACCAGGACATGGGGCTCAAAAGTCTTGTTCTTTTGGACAAGCGTGAATTTTCTTTTAGGGCGAGTTGCCCCGCTCGTGGAGCGCGCCTCCGCTACCGGAGTAAGCCAAACGACAACATCCGCAGTGCTCGGAGCTGTTTTTTGAGAATTGGCTTTTGTCACTTCAATAACTCCCGTGACCGTAACTGTTTGCGCGTGAACGGGAATACAAAAGCAGAAAGCCGCCAGCAAAAAAAGCCGGAGCAGCATGAGTCCAGGAGATTGCGAACCGGCCTGGAATTTCAAAACAGCACCCCCATAATAAGGTTAAGTTGGTTGGCTCTACTGCTGGTTCCGTTGACCGAGAAAGTGCGCAAGGTACGGAATTCGGTCGAAAAGAGCAGGTTGGAGCGAGGACGATAGATAAAATTGACGAACTCGGCCCGGTTACGATTCAAGTCCTCGTCGAAATAACCCGTGGTCTGGGTGAAGCCGCGTAAATCGCCAGCCTTGACGTTGTCCTGGCCTGCCGCTGCGTTGAATTCCAGCTTTGCAAACGGCTTAAATTGTAATTGCGCCCATCCACCGATAGACGGCAATCCCCTGACAGTAGTCGCTGGGTCGCCCAGAGACCCGTTAAAGACTACGCTACGCCCAATTCCGGCGCCCAGTCCGCCAATGGCGCGTCCAGTATAAAACTTGCCGCTAAGATTGAAGTGTTCCCCAAAAGGGACAATCCAGTCTGTGTTCGCCGCCCAGCCGTTGATGTTGCGGTTGAAGCCCCAGTTTTCGCGACTGTAGTAGCCGCCTGCTCCTATCGTAAGAGTCTGGCCGAAGACTCGACGGCTCCATGCCAGCCGTGCCGCATACGCCGGTTGCCTGCTGCTTTCTCCCGCTCCCGGAATACGTAAAAACTCATTGGGCGGAGTTTCGCCCGTAAGAGGATCCAGAATTCCGCCTGAGAGGGTTACCGTGGAATACTCGGATGGAGTCCAGCGATGCTCAATGCGGACTTGCGGCATCCAGCCATACAGGTTGCCCGAATATGAAAGAGCTGGAACGGCCAGGGACGCGAAAGAAGTTGGGTAGAGAGGAGAAAAGAAAATGCCATCCAGCCCCGCGACCACCGAGGTGCGCGACCAGTCCAGGCGAGCCGTCCCTGTTCGGATGCGCAAAGCTCCAGAACTGGATCCATTCACTACTTCGGGGAACTCACCGAAAAAGTCCGCCACGAAATTGCCGCTGGTCTTGGCGCCGCCTAGAGATGGCCCATGCACTTCCAATCCAATCTCCGACTGACGAAAAGTTGCTCCGAAACTCCCGCCGGTATTACCGCCGGTCTGCGACGGGGTAGCCGGCAGGGCGACGCTGGGGACCTCGAAGTGGTCTACATAACCTTTATTGCTGAATACATTCATCAGCAGGATGCCGGAAAGCTTCACGCGGTACTTTGAAGCGCTCTCGACCTTGGTTTGATATTGCTCGTCAACTTTGCCGGACAATAACTGCTGGTCTTCTTCCAGCCGGGTAATGCGTTGGTCGATCATTTTTGAATCGGACGAACTGCTCTCTGATTGGCTCTTTTCAGCATCCTGAGTTGGTGCAGGCCCGGGAGCCGTGAAAGCTACCGCGCTAGGAGAAATCTTGAGGCTTGCGAGCTTTTCCCGGGCAGTCTGGAGTTCATGCCTGAGTTCCAGAGTCTCCGCGCGGTAGCGTCCCGTCTCCTCTTTCATCTCCTGCATAGATGTTTGCAGTTGCTGCACCTGTAGTTGCAGTTGGCGAATAGCGTCGGCAACCGAAGCGCCTTCGGAAGCGGGAGCATTGGAGCGATCGTTCTGGGCCCAGATGCATTCCGGCGCCAAGGCCAAGATCAACAACATCAATATTGATAAAAACTGGTGGCGCGAGTTTTTCAATCGCATCTGAAGCCCTCACTTCATAGAAGAAATTTTATTCGAGCCAACAGCTGCAGCCGGTTCTGCCGCATCTGGTTCCGAGCTGAGGCTAAACGGAATCCGGATCAAAAAGGTGGTCTTGCCAGGTTCCGGGTCCGCAAGCGTGATGGTGCCGCCGTGGTCTTCCAGAATCTTCTGGACAATGGTCAGACCCAGGCCGGTGCCGTTTTCTTTGCCGTAACTCACGAAAGGCTCGAAGATCTTGTCCCGAATGCGCTCCGGGATACCGCCGCCGTTGTCACTGATGGTAATCTCCACTCCGCCTGGTATTTCCTGGAGGCGGGTCTCCACCGCGCCGTAGTTGGGTGGAACCGCCTGGCAAGCATTCAACAGCAGGTTGTAAAACATGCGTTCGAGCTTTTTAAGATCGAACCAGCCATCGCTGCTGCCCTCGCAGGAGAGGGTAATGTTCACTTTGTGGGCGACAGGATGGCTTTGCACCAGGCGGATTGCCCGCTGCAAGGTCTCTTCGATGCTTGCGTAGGAAAGCGACAGGGAACCTCGCGTCCGGGAAAACTCCAGCAGAGAGTCGATCAGGTCGGCCATCTGGCCCACTGCGCTGCGAATCTCCTGATAGAACTCTTCCGATTGTTCCGCATCCAGGTTGCGCTCGCACAGGAACTCGGAATTGGCCATAATCGCAGTCAATTGATGGCGCATATCGTGGGAGATGGAGCTCGCCATTCGCCCGATGGTGGCCAGGCGCTCGGAATCAAGTAGCTGCCGCTGGGTCTCCTGAAGGCTGTCGCGCATGTGAATAAATGATGCGGTTACCTCTGCCAGTTCGTCCCGGCCATGCGCATCGAGCGGGTAAGTAAAATCGCCTTTCCCCAGGGCGCGCACGCCTTCCACTAGCTTCTCCAGCGGACGTGTAAACCGGCGGAAGACTGCGAAAGCCAACAAACTCTCGCCAAACAGAGCTATGATCCCCAGGGCCACCAGGGTCTGGTAGAGGCCATGAAAACGCGCGGTTGCCTTGTCATACGATTTCAAGACACTCAGGCACACGCTCGGTGTGGCGCCTTGAGTCAGCTCTACCGAAGTGGCCAGATATCTTTCATTTCCTAATTGAAGCCCTTTGCTCTCAAGGCCTTCAGGGCCCGAAACTTCCCGAAGCTTACGGGCGAACTCGGGCTCATTGGCTGGGGTAATGGTGCTGGCCACCACCGAGTTGCCGTACAGGAATGTGACCTCGCTGGTGGCGATGCTGCTTACATCCTTCACCACCTGCTGGTTGATTTCGTAGCCGACGGCGAGAACACCCAAAAAGTGATTGTCCGGCGGACGTCCGGAATTAATTGGGTTGAGAAATATCTCATAAAGATGTCCGCCCAGATACCACCACTGCGTACCGGCTTCAGCTGGAAACGACCGTGCGAGCTCTTTCTGGGCCATGGCGCTGCTCACATCCCGGGACGCCGCATGCACCGCCATTACGTTGCCATTGGAATCCGCAAGCACCAGAAGGTCGCTTCCACTATGGCTCCATGTGTCCTCGGAAGCGTCTTGAATGGTGGCGACATCTTTTGTCGTCATCAGGGCCTTTATGTTGGGGAGATCGGCCAGCAGTTCCGCGTAGTGGCTCTGGGTTATTTCACGTTCTTGCTGAAAAGTCTTGAAGGTGCGAACTGAATTCCGGAGGTCTCCAACAATTTCCATTCGGACCTGGTGGTCAACCGTACTCCTCACCACCAGCAGGGTCGCGATTGTGACCGTAAATACTCCCACCAGGAGTAACGCCAGGAATTTGAGCCTTAACGGCACCTTGGAAATCATCGGAATCCTTCTACCCTCGCCGACCTGCGGCAACTACGGCATCTTCGCGTTTCGCGTAGACCGAGGCGTGGGCATTTCAGAGGCTGAGGTCCTGTTTATCTCGCGCTCGTCTGCGAAATCAGCGGCAAGTTTGGTTCCTCTAGCGCACAAATTTATAGCCTGCGCCATGCACAGTCTTGAAGTGGAGCGGTTGCGCCGGGTCTTTCTCAAGCTTCTGCCGGAGTTTCAAAATATGGTTATCAACCGTTCGGGTCGAAGGATAGCTCTGGTATCCCCAAACCTCATTGAGGAGTTCCTCGCGGGAGACGACACGGTCCTGATTCTGCACAAAAAACTTTAAAACTTTGAATTCTTGCGCCGTCAGAGTAACTGGCTTGGTTGCCTGGGTCAATTCCATCTTGGTGAAATCTACGGTTATATCGTCAAAGGCAAACAACTCGGGTACGGCGGCCAGGCGGCTGGCGCGGCGCATGGATGCCTGTACGCGCGCCAGTAGTTCTCTCGGGCTGAATGGCTTGGTTACATAATCGTCGGCCCCGAGTTCCAATAGAAGGACTTTATCCACCACGTCCGCATTGGCGCTTAAGACAATGACTGGAAGCGTGGGCGCCTTGCTCTTGATCTCCCGGCAAACTTCCTGCCCTGACATGCCCGGCAGCCTCAGGTCCAGGACCACGGCCGAGGGCGGCGCGCTGCGAAATGATTCAAGCCCGGCAATCCCGGTTTGGGCAACCTCGACGTTGTAACCGTTGGAAACAAACAAGCGCTTCAGAGCTTTTTGAACGGTCTGGTCGTCTTCTACAACTAAGATTTTCTCCATTGGGTTCTCTAATGCTTATGCCCGTCCGGAAGGGCAGCTTATTCTAACAACAATGCCATTAAGGTTTCCGGCGCGATTTGGGACACGCTCAAGTCCTCGGCGGATGGGCTTTGGCAGCCCTCGCCTTCCAGCCTTTTTGCCAATAGGCATAACATCGTATAAGTTGCAGAAAAATAAGTCACTTAATGACGGTAGACAAATTCGGCGGCCAGAGTCCGCCCATCTGCGAGAAACCTTCGAGCCAAAGAAGTTACCATCTGTTGACAATTCCGTGACAATTCAGCCTTCCCAAAAAACTTATGATCAGCCGCGCTAATTGATAAAGGATCTCTAATGTCTGGATTAAGAGTTCTTATTGCCGATGACGAGACCATATCTCGAAAGCTCCTGCAAGCTTCCCTGACCAAATGGGGATGTGACGTGGTTTCAACTGCCGACGGACAGGATGCCTGTGAGGCGCTGCAGGCAGGTGGAATCGATATCTGCATTCTCGACTGGGAGATGCCGAGAATGACTGGTGTTGAGGTATGCCAATGGCTCAAGTCTTCTGATCTGAACGAGTCGCCTTACGTGATCTTACTCACGACCAAAGATGAACCCGAAGACATTGAGGCAGGGTACGAGGCTGGAGCCGACGATTATTTTATTAAGCCCTTTAAGGGAGATGAGCTGCGCAGCCGCATCTCCGCAGTGGCGCAGAAAATTCCTCCGGTAAGGTGTTCCGCCATTTGGGGTCAGAAGACAGCCTGAGCGGAACGCTTGATGTAGAACCCAAGCAAACAATGGGGCCCGAGTGAGCAGTACAGGCGTAAAAAAGACCATGAGCGCGCACCGAAATTACAGTCCCGCGATTACTATTGACCTGTCTGGCCAGATTCGGCACGGCGGTGAAAATGGGGAGCAATTCGGGAAACTTCCTCCGGTGCTGCCAGCGCTGGATTCTTCCGAACTGCCGATCAAGCATTCTGGTGGTCTCCATGGTGAAATCGGAGTGACGAGTCTCTCTTTCTCGGTCCCCACGCCGGCGCCGGTGGTGGCCGAAGACCAAAAGCTAGTGCAGGAATGCCTGCAGGGGGATGAGCAGGCCTGGGGCAAGCTGATTGACAAGTACAAGCGGCTGATCTACTCCGTCCCGGTGAAGTTCGGCTTTCGTCCGGAAGATGCCTCCGACATATTTCAGACTGTCTGCATTGATCTTTTCACCAATCTCCGCAACTTGAGGAAAGTGGAGTCTTTGCGCTCCTGGCTGGTCACCGTCACCACCCACAAGTGCTTCCATTGGAAAAAACAGCAGCGGCAGGATGTTGAGTTGGACGCTCTGGAGCAGGAAATCGTTGAAGACCTGGCGGCCGCACCCGAGATGCTGCAGGAAATTCAGCAGGAACAAATCGTGCGAGATGCCATTGATCGCCTGCCCCCGCGTTGCGCCGAGATGGTTCGGCTGTTGTTTTTTGAGCAGCCTCCGCTGCCGTACACGGAGGTGGCAAAACGCCTGGGGCTGGCCACTGGATCGATAGGTTTTATCCGTGGCCGTTGTCTGACTCGCCTGCACAAGGTCCTGATGGAACTCGGGTTTTAGACCGGACTGGAACAGGCAACTTTGATCGAAGATCATATTTTTCTGCTATTCGGCAACTTTAATGTAAAGGCAGCCCTCCCCCCAAAAAACGAAAGACAGGTTAAATCATGCTTTGTCGTTTCGATGTTGCAGAATGGGCCGACTATGTCAGAAATCTGGTTCCGCAGCCGCAGAACCGGGACATGCAGGTCCATCTGCAACAGGGTTGTCTCAGATGCAACACCGCTCAGGAGTGGCTATCAAGCTTTGCCGGTGCTTGTGCCCGTGCGACGGCCTATAATGTCCCGGACAATATTGGGGTATCTGGAGCCGCCCCGTTTTTTTTACGGAGGCCACGTATAGTGTCTGCTCTCAAGCGTGTATGGGCAACTCTTCAGTATGACAGCCTGACAGATCCCCAGCCCACAGGCGCGCGCGCTGGACGCCAGTCCTGCCGCCACCTGTTGTTTCAGGCAGGCGACTACTCCATCGATGTCCGCTTTGAGCGCGAAAAAGACTCAGATCACCTTATGCTGGTAGGTCAAATTGCCAAGCGAGAAGACAAACGCCAAGCCTTAGCGGATTCGTCGGTAATGCTCTTTTCCGGAAGCCAGGAAGTGGCGCGCTGTGTAAGCAATTCATTCGGCGAATTTCAATTCGAGTTCGCCCCGCAATCCGATCTTCATCTGCGAGTTCCACTGGTTGAAATGGGACAAGAGCTTCAGGTCACACTCGGCGACCGGAACTAGCTTTTCGACCTCAGGAATAATGCTCCTTCGTCGGCTGCGCTGTGTATTCGTGCCTCTATAGCGGTTTTGTTTTGAACGCTCCCATTCGCACCGGCCATGTGTTTTCAACAGCTTGCATCGGAGTTTCTGGAGGCGGACACAAGTTCAGGCAGGCGTGTTTTCCCTGCAAATTATCAAATTGCTTGCGTTCAGTAGATATTGGTGGCGGGCCGAAGAGGAGGGTCTTAACACTCCATGGGCCCGGAACTGCCCACCGCAACGTGCTAGAATCTTAGTAATTTCGACAAAAAGAGACGCTTTCATTGATCGAACTTGCACCCTCCATTTTATCGGCGAATTTTGCGCGTTTGGCCGAAGACGTCCAGGCGGTGGCTGAAGGCGGAGCCACTCTGTTGCACGTGGATGTGATGGATGGTCATTTCGTGCCTAACATTACGATTGGCCCTCCGGTGGTTGCATCCTTGCGAAAGGCAACAAAACTTCCGCTGGATGTTCACCTGATGATTGAGAATCCTGATCAGTATATTTCCGCTTTTGCCGACGCCGGTGCCGACTGGATTTCCGTGCACCAGGAGGCTTGTGTTCACCTGCATCGTACACTGGACCATATTCGCGGCCACGGCATAAATGCAGGTGTGGTCATCAATCCGGCCACACCGGTGCATGTGCTGGAAGAGGTGCTGGACATGGTGGACCACGTACTGGTGATGTCAGTGAACCCGGGGTTCGGCGGGCAGAAATTTATTCCGAATTCGCTGGAGAAGGTACGCAAACTGGCCATGATGCGTGCCGCGCGCAACGCGAACTTCAGGATCGAAATTGACGGTGGTATCGGAGACGAAACAATCGCTGAAGCGGTGCTGGCCGGAGTTGAAGTACTGGTTGCCGGCAATGCCGTTTTTGGCCACGGTAATCCCAGGGAAAATTCGCAACGTTTGTTGAAACTTGCCAGAGAAGCCAATCTGCAAAGGGTCTGACAACGCTGCATAGAGGTAGGAAATGTTGAGAAAATTGATTATTTCGGTTGTGCTGGCCGGCTTTATCTCGTTGGCCGGATGCCGTCACTCCAAAGTCCAGAACCCCATTGCCAACATCGACTCCAAGCAGCCGGACAAGGTCCTTTTTGACCGGGGCATGGATTCCATGAAGCACGCCAAATACGCTGTGGCCCGCACCTTGCTGGAAACGCTGATCAACACCTATCCGGATTCAGAGTACATTGCCCGCGCCAAGCTGGCATTAGGAGACTCCTGGTATGCCGAAGGTGGCACCGCGGCTCTGGCACAGGCGGAAGCTGAATACAAGGACTTTGGCACCTTCTTCCCCAACTTGCCGGAAGCGGCAGAAGCCCAAATGAAGGTCGCCAACATTCATTACCGGCAAATGGAAAAGCCGGACCGGGATTTCAACCAGGCGGTGCGCGCCGAAGATGAATACAAGACCCTGATCAAACAGTTTCCTGACAGCAAGCTTGTACCGGAAGCCAGGCAGCGACTGAGAGAGGTGCAAGAGGTGCTGGCGGAACGCCAATACCGTATCGCGCATTTTTATTTCCTGCGGGACAACATGGCTGCGTCTCAGGCCCGCTTCAAGTCCCTGGCTGATTCCTATCCTCTTTACAGCAACATTGACGAATCACTCTTCACGCTGGGCAGTATCTATGAAAGACAAGCGAATGCCATGCGCGCCCAGAAAAACATTGCTGACGCCAACCGGGAAAGAGTCGTGGCCGAACTCGAAAAGGCCGCTGTGGAGGCTTATTCCCGTATTATCACGCGTTATCCGGCCATGGGCCGCGCGGATGATGCCCGGAAAAGGCTGGTTGCGCTAAAGGCGCCCGTCCCGACGCCCACTGCGGAGGCCATTGCCCAGAACAAAGCTGAGGAAGAGAGCCGCGAAGAGACCGGCAAATTTGGCCGCATCATGCAAAATTTCAAGAAACACCCGGACGTGGCCAAGGCTGCCAAAGCTGGCGACCCTAGCATGGACGAAGCGGCAATCGTGAGCGCCCCTGAATTCATAAAGCATATCGAAGGCCAGATGAAGGGCGAGCCCGCAACGCCCAACGCCAAAGTGGGGGGTGAAGTGATCGGTACCGGCAACGGCGCTGCCCCGGGACCCAATGATCCTATTCCAGGCAGGCGGAATACTTTAGATCCGTCTGGAACGGACAGTACTCCGCCGCCTCCGCAACAGGTCAACGATCTGGGAAATTCATCGGCAACGTCGGCCAAAAATCAGACCGCCACCCAGGATTCGCAGGCCAGTCAGACTGACCAGCAGAAGATGAATGACAAACAGGACTCCAGCAGTAAGAAGAAGGGCAAAAAAGGCCTGCGCAAGCTGATTCCTTTCTAGCCAAGTTTAGGGTTTGGACCAGATCTTGTGGGTACTCATCATCTTGTGGGTACTCATCGTCCGAGGTTGAGATGGAGGCGTACCCCATCCCTCGCGTTTTTTTTGGCGAAGGGTGGGACGCGCTCCAGAGCGAAAATCCAAGTCCCGGAGGACGTCGCTTCACGATTGGGAAATTTTGATAGTCACCTGATTCGGTACGGTCGAAATCATTCAAATTACTAAGTTACGCAATTACCAAATGTCTCCTGTACCATTGGCCTAGTACTTTAGAGCACAATAGGAGGTATACCTCATAGATACTGAGGTAGTCTTTCCATTGACTTAAAAGGTATTTACAAGTAACTTTTGGTGGTTCCGGCCTAAAAAGGGTGTTCTGACGTGCCGCTGAGAATTTTATTTGCTGATGACAGTATGACCGCCCAGAATATGGGCAAAAAAATCCTGACTGAGGCTGGATATGATGTCGTCGCTGTCAGCAATGGAGCTGCTGCGGTCAAAAAGATTGCAGAGCACAAACCGGACATTATCATTCTGGATGTCTACATGCCAGGCTACTCCGGCCTGGAGGTGTGCGAGAAGGTCCGGGCCTCTATTGACACTCTGAAAACACCGGTCTTGCTGACCGTGGGCAAGATGGAGCCGTACAAGCCTGAAGATGCAAATCGCGTCAAGGCAGATGGCGTCATTATCAAACCCTTTGAAGCGAGCGACCTGCTTGCCATCGTCAAGAAATTGGAAGAGAGGATCGTCCCTCCGGCAATTCCACCTCTGGTCGAACAGACCATCCGGCTGGAGCGCCCGCCCGATTTCGCCGAATTTGCCGCGCGTTCTACCGGTAATTCCGCGCCCAGTTCAGTTGCGACCATAGCCAGGCCCGCTCACGACGATCTGGGTGAGAATACCGTGCAGCCTACTGTAGACGTTCCGGATCATATGGCCACGGTTTCGGCTTTCAGCGATTTATTGGGAACGGATACGGTGGCCCCCGTCGAGTTTTCGGCGCCGGTTGCCGGGCAACATCCAGTGGAGATTGCTTCTACAACTGCTTCTCCCGACCCGTCGTCCACCTTCACTTCTATTCCGGAATTCGAAGCCGATTCTTCGTTTGCCTCGGTTGCGGAAGTTGCGCCATCACCGCAGAAATGGGAGCCACCAGCTCACCTGCATTCGGAGTTCGCCGTTGCTCCCGAGCCCGAAACTGTCTTGCCGCCGGACAGCGCAATTGCCTCGGAGTCCGTTGAAATTGAGTCGGTTGAGGTGTCTGAGGTTCCCGCCGAGGTGGCTGAATTTGAAGTCCCGGAATCGTCGTTGCAAGCACCTCCTGAAGTGGGTCACGAGGAAGTCAGGACCGATGGAGTCTATCCTGACACCCAGCCGATCCCTGTCTACGTAGAACCGGAGGCTCCTGCTGCGCAGAGTTCCCCAGGTGGATCCTCCCCAGCCAAATCCAATGACGAATTCGCCGACAGCTCCGCCTACAAATCCCCTGACAGATTCAATGTCGAATCCAATCTGGATGAGTTCCAGCTGGAACCGGCCGCCACTGCTGTAACGGAAGACTTTCCAGTTCAGCGCGATCCGGCCTTTGCACCAACCCGGGTCGAAATCCCCAGAGAGATCCAAGAGGAGACCCGCAGTCAAGTTGAGCCCGGGCTGGAGCCAACCATTCAGGAGCAGCCCGAAATTCCTCTGGTTGCCGATCCCAACCTGGTCACCGAAAGAGCGGCTCTGGAATCCTTCCCCACAACTTTTGGGGTGCAAAATCCTGAGGAGATTCCCGTTGGCATAGCATCCGAGTTCACGGATTTCGAGAGGGACCAAGTCGGCCACTCAGAGACTGCACAAACTGAAAATGTTGAGAATCGGGATGTTGAAGCCCGCTCAGAGACGTCTTCTGCTTTAGCGTCTGCTGACGATGACTTTGAAGCCCGGGTCGCAGCCGCCATGAATGTCTATGCCGAACCCGCTGATCTGCAAAAAGAAGCATTACATGCAGAAGCACCGGAAGTAGAAGCACTAAAAGTAGAACCGGCAGATGCAGCTCCAGCAGAGACAGTGCGCGCAGGAGCGGCGCCAGTAGCAGCACAAGACTCGGAGAGCGACAGGACGCTTCCGGCCCCCGAAGTTCCCGAAGACGATTTTGAGGCCCGCGTCGCTGCAGCCATGGCTCTTTATGATGAGCCACAACACGCAGCCGCA
>DATMMY010000217.1:0-3184 GCA_035569515.1 Candidatus Solibacter sp.
TGTTGCGCCCAGCGCAACGATGACCTTGGGCTGGATCACCTCAATCTGCCGCAGCAGGAACGGAGAGCAGGTATCGCATTCGTCGTTCTCTGGGGTGCGGTTGCCGGGCGGGCGGCATTTTACGACGTTGGCAATGTAGACGTCTTCACGCTTGATTCCCATGGCAGTGATCATGTTGTTGAGCAGTTGACCGGCTCGCCCTACGAAGGGTTCGCCCTGTTCGTCCTCGTCGGCTCCGGGGCCTTCGCCGACGAACATAATGTCAGGATTGACGTTGCCGACGCCAAACACGATATTGGTGCGTCGTTCGTGCAAGCGGCAGCGCGTGCAGTCGCCGATATCCTCGCGGATGATTTTGAGGGCGGCAGGCTTGTCTTTCGGCGTTGTTGGATGTGAGGGCGATTTGTCTTTAGGCATGGATGTTATGGGTGGAACTATCTGAGCAGGAGGTTCCAGGCTCTCCATGAGCTGCACCGGCACGCCGTCGGGAACCGGCTGGCGATAGAAATCATAAATGCCCATCTCCCGGTAATAGTTGACGTGGGCTGCCAGATGCTTCAGTTTTTCTGGATCAAGTTTGGTCATTTTTGCCGCTGATTCTTCTCTGCAATTTCAAACCGCTTAGCGCCTCGGGTTATTTGCCGGATTCCTTCTACTCCCTCCGGTTTTGCTCCGCGACCAGAGTTTATCCTGAGCGATAGCAAACGGACATTGAAATTCTAATTTTGTCTTCCGCTGTGACCAAACCTGTCCTATAACGCAGCGCAGGGTCATGGAATGATTTTTGATTTTCTCCGTGTCTCCGTGTCTCCGTGGTAGGTTTTGTCTTTTCTTATGCTTTCGAAGCTACCGCAGCTTTAAGTTTTACCACAGCATCCAGCACCCGGTGAGCGACCTCCCACTTGCTCGTCTCGGGCACAGTCACTGTGCCGTTGTGCGTGAGAATTGTCACCGCGTTTCGTTCGGAATCGAAGCCGATTCCGGGCTGCGAGACGTCGTTGAGCACGATGGCGTCGAGGGACTTGGTTTCGAGTTTTTGGCGCGCATTCTCCAGTCCGTTCTGCGTCTCAGCGGCAAAACCGACAACGATTCTGGATCCCTTGCGCGCACTGATTTCCTTCAGAATATCCGACGTAGGCTCCAACTCCAGGGTCATTGCACCTGTACGCTTGACCTTCTGTTCGGCAACATTGCGTACGGTGAAATCGGCCACTGCGGCGGCCTTGATAACCACTGTGGCCCGTTCCAGATTGGCCAGAACCGCATCCCTCATCTCCCTGGCAGTCTGGACTAGAATCACTTCCGCGGACGCCGGCGGCTTGAGCGCAACAGGACCGGTAATCAGGATGACCTTGGCTCCGCGTCGCAATGCGGCTTCGGCCACGGCATAGCCCATTCTTCCGCTGGACCGGTTTCCCAGATAGCGCACCGGATCAATAGGCTCCCGCGTGGGACCAGCCGTGACCAGGACGGTTTCTTCCGCCAGATCCTGCGTTGCCCCGAGCGCCTCCAACACGGCGCGGAGAATGGTTTCATTGGCTGCCAGTCTGCCTGGGCCCACCATGCCGCAGGCCAGATAACCGCTATCCGGCTCCACGACGCGGATTCCCCGCGATCTCAGCAGCCGGATATTCTCCTGCGTGGCAGGGTTGTCCCACATATTCACATTCATAGCAGGCGCGACCACCACGGGGGCGGTTGAAGCCAGAAACAGCGTAGAGAGGAAGTCGTCGGCAAGCCCTCTGGCGAATTTGGCAATCGTGTCTGCAGTGGCCGGGGCCACTACCAAAGCGTCAATGGATTGAGCAACGGCGATGTGCTCTACAGCAGATTCAATGTTAGGTTCCTGGGCTCCTGCGCCAAAAAGATCGGTAATGACTTTTTCACCGCTGAGCGCGGCAAAGGTGAGCGGACGCACAAACTCCTGGGCGGCGCGGGTCATTACGACCTGCACGCGCACGCCCCGGTCCTGCAACAGGCGTACCAGCTCTGCCGCTTTGTAGGCGGCAATTCCCCCGGAGACACCAAGAGCTATCTTCATAGGAAGATTGTAATCCGCTTGACGCTGAGGCCCAAATCTGAGGGCTCAGCAACTTGGAGAGCCACTATTTGGGGGCCGGGTCAACCTGCTCCGATGGAGCTGCCTGGCCCTTCGCAATGTACTGGACCTTGCCTGCGGCAATCTCATCTTGCGCAATCCGGCAGGGTTTGCGGGCGTTGGTGTTGACCAGCGGCGGCGCTCCACCGCTGATTTGGCGGGCGCGGCGCGCAGCCACCACAACATAACGGTAATTGCTGTCGAATCCATCCATCAGCTTCATAGGCTTTCGACCTCGTTGTCTAAGTGGCAGTGGAGGAAGAAACATCGCAGAAGGTCGCCAGAATACTCTTGATTTTTTCTTCCATGTTGGCCTTCAGGCATTTCTCCGCCGTTTCCAGGTACCGTCTGTCCTCGGGTGATAGGGGTTTCCCTGAACGCTTTTGGCGTTCCCCCAGGATAATGGCCTGCAACTGGTCTACGGATTGCTCCAGCCGGTCGTTGACCAAAATATAATCGTAACTGGGATATCTCTCAATCTCTTTTCTGGCCCTGTCCAGCCGCTGCAGGATCGTGTCTTCCGAACGGACATTTTCGCTGATGCTGCGCTTTCGCAAACGGGACTCCAACTCCGCCCGGCTGGGAGGCAGTACAAATATACTCACGGCATGAGGCATCTTTTCCTTTACCTGGCGCTCGCCCTGAACGTCAATATCGAGCAGCACATCGTTCCCGCGCCGGAAGGCCTGCTCCAATACGGACTTGGCGGTCCCATAGTAGTTGTCAAAAACTTTGGCGTACTCCAGGAATTCGCCACGAGATATCATCTCCTCAAACTCCGGGCGGATGATGAAGTAGTATTCGCGCCCATTCTGCTCGCTGCCCCGGGGCAAGCGCGTGGTAAAGGAGACGGAGAACTCCAGGTTGGGCACGAACTTACGCATTTCATTGACCAGCGTAGATTTCCCCGAGCCGGACGGGGCAGAAATGATGTACAGAATTCCGCTCATTCGATGTTCTGCACCTGCTCCCTGCATTTTTCAATGTCGGATTTCATATGTAATCCCAGGTCCGTGATCCTTAAGGCTTCGCCGGCGATCCCGGAGGTTTTGGAAAGCAAGGTGTTGGCTTCCCGATTCAGCTCCT
>DATMMY010000218.1:0-8423 GCA_035569515.1 Candidatus Solibacter sp.
GTCCCTGCTTGTAGAGGTTTTCGAGCGCCTGCTCCATGCGGCGGTTGAGCAGCATCCAGCGGTAAATCTCCAGGTACTGCTCTTTCTTCAGGTACTTGGACTCGCGGATAGGCGGGACGGGTGCATCGAGATGGCCACGAACCTCGTAATGGACTTCCCGGCCCTCACTGATCTCAATGACCTCAAACTCCGGACGCTCCAGCCGCCAGTCAGGAATGCCGTATTCATTGATCTGGGGCGGTGGAATTTTGGCACCGGCTCTTTCATTGCCGCTGATTCTTCCATTAGCGGAAACAGCAGTCTTGGGTGGGTTCTTATGATTCGATGCCTTGTCGGTTTTTGTCTTCGTCGCCATGGGACGAATAACAGTTTACCTCAATCGGCACCCGCCATTCGGTCTTTCAATATTCTTAAACCTCATGCCAGATAAACATCTTCCTCTCCGGCCAAGTCCCGCAATTCACGTGGAGGGCGCGCCGGTGTATCTTGCGGCGCAGTGAGCAGCGCATCCAGCGATTCCAGCCATAACGTCTGCGCTTCAAACAATCGTCCAAAATTGCGGGAGACCTGCTCGGCCATTTCTTCCAGAGTCGGCAGCTTTCGCTGGGGGTCCAGAAGCGATAACTCCTGCGCCAGGGAGGTTACCGGCTTGTCCGCAATACCGCAGGGAACAATCAGCTTGAAGTAATCCAGGTTGGTGCTTACATTCAGCGCAAAGCCGTGCGAGGTAACCGCCCGCGAGATGTGGATACCGATGGCCGCGATCTTAGCCGGTTCTGCTGCCTCGGTCCACACGCCGGTCAGTCCTTTGATGCGCTGGGTGACTACGCCCAGGTCTCCACAACTGCGAATCAGCACCTCTTCGATCTTACGGACGAAATCCACTGCGCCCATGCGCGGGCTGAAGGCCCGCAGGTCAAAGATGGGATAGCCCACAAGCTGCCCCGGCCCGTGAAACGTGACATCGCCTCCACGGTTAGTTGCAACCAGCTCAATGCCCTGGCCGGCCAGGAAATCACGCGAAGCGACAATATTTTGTGCGCCGGCGTTGCGTCCCAAGGTGATTACGGGCGGATGCTCCAGCAGCAGCAGCGTGTGGCCGATGCGTCCCTCTTTTACCAGGCGCACAATCGTCTGCTGAAGGTCCAGGGCAGTAGCGTAATCCACCTGGCCCAGATACAGGACGTTGATGACCTGAAGCCGCATAGCTCTTAATTGTACGGCACTCGCGCCCTGGTTATTGTCTTGCCTTATATCAAATGCAGTCTGCAATCTTTCTTTCCGCCGCTGAAAGATCTTGCAGGGACTGAGTGCTGGCTGCTTATACGTTAATCGCCTTTCCTTCTACCGCACCGAAAGCATCCAGCAGTCCTTCAGCCACGGTCGGATGTGCGTGGATGGTAAACATCATGTCCTCAACAGTCGCTTCCAGTTCCATGGCGGTCACCGCTTCGGCAACGATCTCCGTGGCCAGTGGGCCGATGATATGGACTCCCAAAATCTCGCCGTACTTGGCGTCGGAAACCACCTTGATGAAGCCTTCATGATGGTTGATGATGCTGGCCTTGGAGTTGGCGGTAAAAGGGAACTTACCCACCTTTACCTGGTGGCCGGCTTCCTTGGCCTTAGCCTCGGTGAGTCCTACGCTGCCGATCTGGGGCTCGCAGTAGGTGCATCCGGGGATGCGGTTCTTGTTGACTGGCTTGGCGGGTTTACCCGCTATGCGGGTGACCGCAACAATGCCGCTCATGCTGGCGACGTGGGCGAGCTGCGGCATCCCGGCAACAATGTCGCCAATGGCATAGATGCCTTTTTCGCCGGTCTCCATCCACTCGTTCACGTGGACGAAGCCGCGTTCAGTCTTGATGTTGGGCGTCTTCTCCAGCCCGGCTTTTTCGGTATTCGGCCCCCGGCCTACGGCCACCAGCACCTTCTCCGCTTCCAGCCGCTGCTGCTGCTCACCTTGCGGAGTAAAGATTACGGCCACACCGTCTTTAGTTTTTTCGACCTTCTCGACTTTGGTATTGACGAAGCAGTTGATGCCCTTCTTTTTGAAAGAGCGCAACAGCTCCTTGGAAATCTCTTCGTCTTCCACCGGAACCAGGCGAGGCAGGGCCTCAATTACCGTGACCTCGACACCAAATGACCGATAAATGGAGGCAAACTCCACTCCTACCGCACCGGAGCCAATGACCACCAAAGATTTGGGAATGGCCGACAGGCTCAAAACTTCTATGTTGGTCAAGATACGGGAATCGGCTTCCAGGCCGGGAAGCAGACGAGCAAAAGACCCGTTGGCCAAAATGATGTTCTTGGTCTTGATCTGAGAGGTCTCGGCCCCGCCCTTTGCGGAAATATCAATAGTGTGGATGCCATTCCTGGCAGGTCCGGTCAGGCGGCCAAAACCCAGAACGCGGTCAACCTTGTTCTTGCGCACCAGGAAATCCAGTCCTTTGGTGTGCTTGGCAACGATCTTGTTCTTGCGGTCCTGGATCACCTTCCAATTCACCTTGGGCGAGCCCAGTCCTTCAATACCGTACTCCTGCGCCGCCTTGAGGTGGTCGTAAACCTCGGCGTTAAACAGCAAGGCCTTGGTGGGAATGCAGCCGACGTGCAGGCACGTCCCGCCCAGCAAGTCATCTTTTTCAATCAGGCAGGTCTTCAGCCCAAGCTGGCCTGCGCGGAAAGCGGCGGTATAGCCGCCCGGTCCTGAGCCGATGATGGCGACGTCATAAATGGTCTCTGGCAAAGCAATGCTCCCCTGAAGCGAAAATCGTGGATGAGAAAACTATTGATTGTAAATGAGAGTGCATGACACTCGCACTCCGGACAACATCCGGGTAATGGGTCATTTTGCGTGAAGACCTGTATCAGCCTCAACCATCCCTGCCGGAATGGTTGCGTGAACCAGAAACTCTCTTCTAAAAATGAATCGTCATCCCGAACGCCGTCAACGGAGCGCGCGTTCTCTTCAGCGCGCGTAGTAGGCGTGAGGGACCTTGCGTTCTGATTACCTCTTCCCATATGTTCGAAGCCCATCTGCCCGTTTCATTAGACAAACCGGGTAGACGTAAAGATTCACTGCAGAGGACGCCTTTCGGTTCTGGTCAGGGTAAATTCGAGACGCAAAGGAGAACCAATGTTGCCGCCGGTTCCGCAGATGAACGCCAGACAAAACAAGAGCTCAAAAGATGCTTTGGAGAGGATGAATGGCTTGTCAGAATTTAAGAGGTTAAAAGACCAAGAGGCCAGCTAGCCCGCATAGCCTCTTGGTTTTGGTGCTCACGCTATTATTGACTATTATATCAAGGCTTGTTATAACTGTCTGGCAATAGACAGCACACTCCAATCGCAAGGACGTCTAGGATGAAAAATTTGCAAATATCAATTGGCAAAAAGGTCAGAGAGTTGCGCATGGAAGCGGGTTTGTCTCAGGAGGTCTTCGCAGACAAAGCTGGAATCCACCGTATGCATATGGGAGAGATTGAGCGAGGCGAGATTGACATGTCTATTTCAACGTTGATGAAAGTTTGCCATGCCCTTGGAGTGAAGGTCAGCAAGTTAGTTCAGGGGATCGCCTGACAAGCGTTCCTCTCCGCCTCTCTGCGTTCTCCGCGACCTCTGCGGTGAGGTTTTGCTTTCCTTCGTATCTGGAGTTGCACTGAACGCAACGAATGTGTGGTTAATGGTTTTGGGGGTCCTCCTTCTCTTCCTCCGCTTCCTCCTTTCCTCCGTGTTTCAAAGGTTTTGGGTTTTGGTTGCGGCTCGGCTGCGTTGTGTCCTGTGTGGTTGCTGGTGTCAGCTTAGTTCAGTAACCGGGCCGCATCCTTGGCAAAATAGGTCAAGATCATCTCAGCCCCGGCGCGCCGGATGGATTGCAGCGATTCGAGGATTACGCGGTTTTTGTCAAGCCATCCATTGCGGATTGCGGCCTGCAACATGGCGTACTCGCCGGACACCTGGTAGGCAGCCAATGGAAGGTCGAAACGACGGCGGGCTTCGGCAATTACATCGAGATACGGCATGGCCGGTTTGACCATGATCATGTCCGCCCCCTCTTCAATGTCCAACTCGATCTCGCGCATGGCCTCGCGCAGGTTCCCGCCATCCATCTGGTAAGAGCGACGGTCGCCGAATTGGGGCGTTGAGTCCGCGGCTTCGCGGAATGGACCGTAGAAGCCGGAGGCGAATTTGGCGGCATAAGAAAGAATGGGAGTATTGGTGAATCCCGTCCGGTCAAGCGCGGCGCGGATAGCGGCTACGCGTCCATCCATCATGTCTGAGGGAGCGATAATGTCCATTCCCGCTTTGGCTTGCGCCACGGCGGTCTTGGCCAGAATTTCCAAAGAAGCATCGTTGAGGATCTCAAATTCCGGCTCCGCTGCTGCTTGGGCGGCGGCCCCGCTGCCTGCGTTTGAAGAACCTGCCTTGGAAGAAGAAGAGCCAGCCGGCGCCGTCTTCTTTTCCACGATTCCACAGTGGCCATGCGACATGTACTCGCACAGGCAGACATCGCCTATCACCACCAGGTCGCGGACTTCACTCTTGATGGCGCGGGTAGCGCGCTGCACAATCCCATCATCGGCCCAGGCGCCGGTTGCTACCTCATCTTTTTTCTCGGGCAGCCCAAACAGAATGATGCCCCCCAGCCCCAAAGACTTGCTCTCTCTCGCTTCTTTGACTGCTTCATCTACGGAAAGATTGAAAACCCCCGGCATGGAGGAGATCTCTTTGCGAACACCCTCCCCCGGGCACACAAACAACGGATAAATAAAGTTCGTGGGGATCAGATGGGTTTCACGCACCAGGGAGCGCAAGGGCTCAGACCGGCGCATTCTTCTGAGGCGAGTAGCTGGAAAAGACATTGTGAAAATTTTAGCACTATTTTCCGGGGAATTAAGCGGCTGCAAAGCGCGAACGCTTCTCAATGGCCTTCAAGCAAGGGCAAGCGAAAGCCAAAGACAAAACCTACCACGGAGACACGAAGACACGGAGAAAACCAAAAGATCAACCACGAGGTCAAAGGCTCAAGGCTCAAGGCTCAAGGCTAAAGGCTAAAGGCTAAAGGCTAAGGGCTAACGGCTGAATGCTGAGTGCCAAGTACTGAATGCTCTTTTGCGCTACCATTCTGAGTGCATGTCTCCGCAGCCGTTGCAGCACATCTCGTCGCACGTTCTGGAGTTTGATAGCTTCCGCGAAGTCCTGGGCGTTTATGTCTTTTCTCCGCTGGGCAAGGCCCGCGTGGCCGAGCTTGCGCCCACAGCCGATCGAGAGTGGATCATCCGCCAGCAGCAGCTTGCCGAAGAGTCCCGGCGATTTCTTGCGTCCGGCGCTCGCTTTGATTTTTCGGGATTGTTCGATGCCCAGATTCTGCTGGCCAAGGCCCGGATTCCCGGAGCCGTGCTGGAGATCGATGAGCTTCGGGACACTCTGCTCCTCATCGACAAAGCATCCGAGTGGCGGGAGATTGCGTTGAATCCCCCAGTCGCTCTGGAAGGCAGTTGGGGAGGGATGCACGAGCTTTCCTCAGGAATCGCGGATTTCACCGGATTGCTGCGGTTCTTCCGCAACAAGATTCTGCCGGATGGCACGCTTGATGACCGGGCGTCTCCGGAGCTGGCCCGCATCCGCCGCGATGTCGAAAAGCAGAAGCGTCTGATTCAGGAATCGTTGCGCAGTTATCTGCGGCATCTTTCTGAAGGCGGCGCTGTTCAGGAAGAGCTGGTCACCATTCGCGGCGAACGCTTCGTGATTCCGGTCAAGACTGAGCAGCGGCGGAGGGTGAATGGCGTGATCCATGGCGCCAGCTCCAGTGGGCAGACCGTCTTTATCGAACCGCTGGAGACAATTGAGCAAAACAATGATCTAGTCCGCTTGTTGGAAGAAGAGCAGGCTGAAGTCCATCGCATTTTGCTGGAGATGACCGGACGAATTGCCGAGGAAGGCCCGGCGGTCATCCAGGCAGTGGGGATCATGGCTGAGGTGGAACTCCAGTTTGCCAAGGCCAGATTCGCCCAGGACTACGACTGCGCCCGTCCGGAACTGACTGCCGATCTGCTCGATGTGCAGCACGCGCGCCATCCGCTGCTCGAGCGTAACCTGCGCCAGCGTGGCGGCAAGATTGTTCCGGTCAGCATGGAGCTTGATGCGCGGCACTGCCAGCTCATCATCAGCGGGCCGAACACCGGCGGAAAGACCGTTGGACTGAAGACCATAGGATTACTGGCGTTGATGGCGCAGTCGGGTATTCCTGTGCCGGCCACTTCGGCCAAGCTGCCGGTCTTTGACTGCGTGCTGGCCGATATTGGCGACTATCAATCCATTGAGCAGAACCTCTCGACTTTTTCCGCTCACGTCACCAACATCGATCTCATCTCCCGCACCGCCACGCCGCATTCGCTGGTGCTGCTGGATGAACTTGGCTCGGCTACCGATCCGGAAGAGGGTGCTGCCCTGGCGGTGGCCATTGCCGATCACTTCCGGCGCATCGGTTCGATTTCAGTTATCTCTACCCATCACACCTCTCTGAAAGTCTATGCCGCTAATACTGAGGAAGTGGTGAATGCGGCTGTGGGTTTCGACGAGCGCACTTTACAGCCAACCTACGAGCTACGCATCGGGGTGCCCGGGGCCTCCGCCGGAATCAACATTGCCCAGCGATTAGGACTCAATCCGCAGATTATTGAGGCGGCTCGGGCGCGGCTCCATACCCAGACCCAGGATGTAGCTAAATTCCTGGACCGCCTGCACGCCGAGTTGAAAGAGTTGGAGAGCGAGCGTGAGACGATGCGCCTTCGCGAGCGGGAGCTAAACAGGGAGCTGAAGCGCCTGGAGTCCGAGGGCGCGCAGGAGCAGCGGCAGAAGACCCGGGAGTTTGAGCGCAAGATTGAGTCCCTGCTGCGCGATTTCGAATATCAGATGCGGGAATCCGTGAACGCCGTTCAAGACCGTGCCGCGGCGCAGAAGCTTTCTAAAGAAGCCGAGCGTCGAATTGCCAAACTCCGGCGGGAATTCAAGGAGCAATTTGACGCGTCGGTGGTGGCCCACAAGACCGGTGCAGACCGCGGTGATCCCAATGCGCGTCCGCACGAGGTGAAACAGGTCACTGAAGGCGACACCGTAAAGCTTAAGTCCCTGGGCCGGATGGCCGTCGTCAAGCGCAAGGTGGATGAGAACACCTTTGAAGTGGAAGTGGGCAACATGAAAATGAAGGTCCCACGGCACGATGTGGCTGAAGTGGTGAGCCATGCCGGGAGTTCTCCGGTAACGGCAGCGCGGGCCAAGGGCATCTCCGTTTCAGTCAACGACGACCTGAGCGCGCCCACTGAGCTTAACGTGATCGGTTTCAACGTGGATGACGCCACGCGCGAAGTCGAGCGGTTCGTTGACCGGGCATTTCTCGCCGGAATGCCGCGCGTACGCATCGTCCATGGCAGCGGCATGGGCATTTTGCGCAAAGCCCTGCGGCAGTTCCTGCAGAAGCATCCGCACGTGGAAACGGTCGCCGAGCCTCCACAGAACGAAGGTGGGGCGGGGGCCACGGTGGTGGAATTGAAAGTGTGATTTTTCTATAACAAATTTGCCTTTTGATTTATAACGCAAGTTATGAACAGCAATGATTGGATTGCTTTCGGACAAGTTTTGACGGGGGCAGGCACGTTAGCCTTGTTTATTACTGCCCTAATTGCATACAAGAGCTATGCTCATCAAAATAATCTGGAAAGACTCAAATGGCTCCAACAGTTATATGACAGCTTCTATAACCAGGATCGATACAAGTCAGTCCGTCAAAAAATTGATTTTAACGACGTAGAGGGATTATTTTCATTGCTACTGCGAAGTAATACCGAGCCTCAAAGCATGCGGTTTGAGGAACGGAAGCAATTGGACGAGTTTACGGATTATCTAAATTTTTTCGAGTGGATAGCTTTTTTGGAAAGCAAAGGGCAGCTTTCATTTGAAGACGTGGACTCCATGTTCAATTATTATTTAAAGAGAGTTATGCAGGTCGACCAAGATCAGCAGTTTCGAAAATATATCCAACATGCTGGGTATGAAAAGCTACACAAATTACTGAACCGCTACTCGCGAATAGACTGATTAACATGAGCTTAAAGACTCTATTATTCGTTTACGGCACGCTCAAGCGCGGCGGAGAACTCCATTCTGAGTTGGCTTCCCAAAAGGTTCGTTACCTGGGGTCAGCGAAAATAAAAGGGCGGCTTTTCCTTATAGAAGGAGAGTCTTATCCAGGTGCGGTCGAAACTGACTCTAAAGAGTATATAAAGGGCGAGTTGTACGAACTGACTGATCCGGCCAAGACCCTTGCAAAACTTGACGAAGTTGAGGGGTGCGATGAAGGGCTGTTCGCTAGAAAATTAGTGGATGGCTGGCTGGGAGCTAAGAAAATTAAGACGTGGGCA
>DATMMY010000219.1:0-6469 GCA_035569515.1 Candidatus Solibacter sp.
CTTGCCTGCGGAAAAGACATCGATAAAGTGTTGCACGTTTCCTGCTCCCCCGGAGGCAATGACTGGGATGGAGACCTGTCCGACGACGGCTGCCGTCAGCTCGCAGTCAAAGCCTGCGCCGGTTCCGTCGCGGTCCATTGAGGTCAGCAGGATTTCTCCTGCGCCGCGGTTTTCCGCTTCGCGGGCCCACTGGAGGGCTTTCTTGCCAGTTGGTCTCCGTCCGCCGGCCACCCAGACCTCAGCCGCATCGGCTTCATGAGTCCCGCGCCTGGCGTCAAGGGCCACAATCACCGCCTGGGAGCCAAAGCGGGCTGCGATCTCGCCAATCAGACCGGGATTGGCAATGGCCGCCGAGTTGATGCTGATCTTATCGGCCCCGGCGTCAAAGATTCCGGCTGCATCGGCCAGCGTTCGAATGCCTCCGCCTACGGTGAAGGGAACAAAGAGTTGACGGGCAGTCCGCCGGACGGTATCCACCAGGGTCTTGCGCCCTTCGGCAGTCGCGGTAATGTCGAGCAGGACAATTTCATCGGCGCCCGCTTCAGCGTGGATACGGGCCAGCTCAGCGGGATCGCCCGCATCGCGAAGCTGTTCGAATTGCACTCCTTTGACTACTCGCCCCGCATCTACATCCAGACAGGCGATAATGCGCTTGGTCAGCTGCTCAGATGGCGCAGAAGTTTTCAAGAATCCTCAGTCCTGTGGGCCCGGATTTTTCCGGATGGAATTGTGCTCCAAAGATATTGCCGCGCTCCACCGCAGCGGAGAACGTCCCGCCATACTGGGTGGCCGCCACTGTCTGTTCAACCATGGGAGCGCGGAACGAGTGCGTGTAGTAGACAAATGAGCCGTCCTGAATGCCGCGCAACAACCGTGATTCATGGCACAGTTCAATTCTGTTCCAGCCCACGTGCGGAGACTTTACGTTGGATGGGAACTTGGAGCACTGTCCTGGGAATAAAGCAGCGCCGGGAGTTTCGGGGGCCTCGGTGCTGCCCTCAAAGAGCCACTGCATGCCCACGCATATTCCCAGGAAAGGCGTGCCGCGCGAGATGGCTTCCAGAACGGCGGGGCGCAAATTGAGATTCAGGCCTTCGCAACGGCAAAAATGTCCCACTCCAGGCATGACAAGCTTATCAGCCGTGGCGATTACTGCTGGATCATTCGTGACTTCGACTGGCGACTCTGGTTGTACATGCTCAAGGGCCTTTTTGACCGAGCTAATGTTTCCCGCGCCGTAATCCACAATAGCAATCATATGAGCCCCTTGGTACTGGGAAGCATTTTGGCCAGGCGACGGTCGCGAGAGCAGGCGACGCGCAAGGCACGGGCAAAGGCTTTGAACAAGGCTTCAATCTTGTGGTGATTGGAGCGTCCGTAGATCACGCGGGCGTGCACGTTGGCCCGTGCGCCGCGGGCAAAGCCTTCAAAGAAATCATAGACCAGCTCTGACTGCAGGTCGCCTACTATGCGCGTGCGTACCCGGGTATTGATCACTGCGGCCGCTCGTCCGCTGAAATCCACCGCCGCAAGGCCTAATGTCTCGTCCATGGGCATCACAAAGTAGCCTGCGCGCAGGATACCGCGCTTATCGCCAAGCGCGCTGTGAAAGGCTTCTCCCAGCGCAATGCCTACATCTTCCACCGTGTGGTGCTGGTCAACGTCCAGATCGCCTTTAGCGTTTAGCTTGAGATCGAACGCGCCGTGGCGCGCGAACAACTCCAGCATGTGATCAAAGAACCGGATGCCGGTGGAAACCTCATACTGCCCCCGGCCCTCAATCGTGAGCGCGAGCTGGATGTTGGTTTCGGTAGTATTGCGGTGCAGCTTCGCTTTTCTCATCGGGTCACCTGCTGCGCGACTGGATTTTGAGCCAGGGCCTGCTTCAGCACGCTCACCACGCGTTCCATTTCCTCTTGGGTGCCGATGCTGATGCGAATGCACCCTGGGCAATCCGGGCGGTTTCTCAGGGCGATTCCCTGGGCGGTCATGGCCGCAAGTATTGCGGGGACCAGCTCGCCAAATTTTGCCAGCACAAAATTTGTCTGGCTGGGCCAGCTGTGAAAGCCCAGCAGCTCCAGTTCGTGTCGCAGCCATTCACGCGTGCCACGCACCTGCTTCACGTAGTCCGCAATGAATTGCCGATCAGCCAGGGCTTCAGACAGGCATTCAAGCGCAAATACATTGACGTTGAAGGGAGAGGTCAAGCATCGCAGGACCGAGATGTGTTCGGCTGGCCCAGCCAAAATCCCCAGCCGGACACCGGCCAGCCCATAGGCCTTGGAGAATGTTCGAGCTACAAACAGGTTGGGGACCTTCCCAATTTCGTCCATCATGGTTTCGCCGTAGAACTCGAAATAGGCTTCATCCAGCAGCACGGCAGCCTCCGGAGCGGCCCTCAGCACCCTGTCAATGTCATTCCGCGCTGCAACTATTCCGGTTGGATTATTGGGATTGGTAATGACCACCATCCTGGTACGGGGCGTGACGGCTGCAAGGATTTTGTCCGTGGGAAAGGTGAAATCCGGGCCGGCAGGAACGCGCACAACGGTTGCTCCGGCGCCGTGAGCAAAAATCTCGTACATGTTGAAGGCAGGTATAACGACAATGATTTCCTTCTCCGGCTCCAGATACGCACGGCAAAGGAGGTCAATGCCTTCATCAGCGCCGTTGGTGAGCAGGACCTGGGAGGGCTCTATTCCCAGGAACTCCGCCACCATCTCTTCGGCAGGCTCCCGGGGCGGATAAAGAGCCAGCGTCCTGGCATCCAGGGAGCGCATTTTGGCCAGCACGCGCGGCGAGCAACCCGTGGTGCTCTCGTTTAAGTCCAGGCGCAAGTCGAGAGCAGGATCGAGCGCAGGGGAGTGATACTCCCGTACTTTATCGAGACACTTGCGGACTTTAAGCATGAGCGTACCTCACGCTGATGGAATCGGCATGGGCTTTGAGTCCTTCGGCTTCCGCCAGCGTCACTACAACCGGACCGATCTGGCGCAGACCCTCGCGGGAGAGTTGTTGCACGGAGATCGCTTTCACGAAATCCTGCACGCCCAACCCGCCGCGAAAGCGCGCCACGGCCCCGGTGGGCAGAACATGATTGGGGCCCACCGCATAATCACCCGCTGCCTGGGGTGAATAATCGCCCACAAAGATGGAACCGGCATTCTGAACGCAGGCCAGATCTTCTTCATCTACAGTAATGTGTTCGGGGGCTATGCGGTTGGCAAATTCCATGGCCTGTTCACGCGAGCCGGCTATCAGAATGGCCCCATTGCGAATGAGAGAAGCTCGGGCGGTTTTGTTCCTGCTTGCCTGGGCAGTGGTCTCCTGGGCCACGGATCGGGCCAAATCGCCGGAAGTGGTGATGAAGACTGCCAGGGCTTCCAGATCATGTTCCGCCTGGGCCACCAGATCAGCGGCAATAAAACTGGGCTCTCCCCTGTGACTCACGATGACCACCTCGGTTGGCCCGGCGAGAAAATCAATGGAGCAATCGAATGCCACTTGCCTCTTGGCGGCGGTAACAAACAGGTTCCCCGGACCCACGATCTTATCCACCCGCAGTACTGACTTTGTCCCATAAGCAAGGGCGGCAATCGCCTGACTGCCGCCGACGCGGTAAAACTCTTTGATACCCAAAAAAAATGCGGCAGCCATGGTTTCCTGTGCGGGACGGGGCGACACAACTCGAATGTTCCGCACACCCGCTACCTGCGCGGGAATCACCGTCATGAGCATGGTGGAGGGCAAAGGATACCGCCCACCCGGCACATAACATCCCGCCGATTCCAAAGGACGCACTAGCTGGCCCACCTGGATGCCCGGCTGGGTGGAATGCCGCCACTCCTGCGGCTTCTGCCATTCACAGTAGCGCCGGATGTTCAAGGCGGCTGCTTGTAATGCCTGCCGGAACTGCTCGGAGACGGCAGACCAGGCATGTTCCAGCTCGTCCTTCGAAACGCAGAACGGCTGCTTGGGCGCAAGTCCATCCAGCTTTTCCGCATAGCGGCGCAAGGCCGGATCGCCTTTCTTGCGGACGTCTTCCACGATCTTCCGGACCTGCTTTTCGACTCGGGCCAGATCCGTAGCGCCGCGCTGTTCCAACTTGCGCACCAAAGCCTCCGCCTTTTTCTCCGCAAGCAACCTCATCACACCACCACCTTGTTCAATGGATACTCTACAATGCCCTCGGCTTTGGCTGCCTTGAGCTGGGGCATGATCTTCCAGGCGGTACTTTCTTCAATAATGGTGTTCACCGCCACCCACTCGCCATCGCTGAGAGCGGAAACTGTAGGCTTTTGCAGGGCGGGCAAAACCGACAACACGGTATCCAGATCATGTTTGCGGACGTTAAGCATGAGCCCCACGCGCCCCTGAGCGTAGAGCGCGCCACATAGCATCAGAGCAAGGTTCTCGATTTTTTGGCGTGTGGGCGTTACTTCCCAGGATTTTTTATTGGCGATGAGTTGGGTGCTCGACTCCAGGACCGTTTCAATAATACGCAGCCGGTTGGCACGCAGGGAACTGCCGGTTTCGGTGATCTCGACAATGGCATCGGCCAGCATGGGCGGTTTGACCTCGGTTGCTCCCCAGGAAAATTCCACTTTGACCGGCACGTTGCGGCTGGAAAAGTAATTTTTGGTCACGTTGACCAGCTCCGTGGCGATGATCTTGCCCGCAAGGTCCTCGGCTTTCTGAAACCCTGAGTCTTCCGGCACTGCCAGCACCCAGCGGACTTTCCCGGTGCTCTGCTTGGCATAGACGAGCTCGGCCGCGGTCACTACTTCCAGCCCGCTTTCAATGACCCAGTCCCTTCCGGTGAGACCGCAGTCGAGCACGCCATGTTCCACATAACGGGACATCTCCTGGGCCCGGATCAACATGCACTCAATTTCAGGATCGTCAGTGTTGGCGAAATAAGAGCGGCTGCTGGTGTAGACGTTAAGTCCGGCGCGCTTGAACAAAGCGACCGTGGACTCCTGCAAACTGCCTTTGGGAATTCCTACGCGCAATTTCATCGGGCCACCTCTGGGGATTTAATGGTCAGGGGTTCGGTGAAACAAGATTTAGTGCCGGTGTGGCAGACCAGGCCGTCGCCTTCCACGTACACGCGCAGCAGAATCGTGTCGCGGTCGCAATCCGTAAGGGCGGAGATGATCCGCAGCTTGTTGCCGGAGGTCTCTCCCTTGGTCCACAGTTTCTGCCGGGTGCGGGAATAGAAAGTGACGTACCCGGTATCGACCGTCTTGGCGTAGGACTCGGCATTCATGAAGCCCACCATGAGTACCTCGCCGGTTGAATCCTCCTGCACGATTGCGGGAGCCAGGCCATCCATCTTGTCGAAGTCAATTTGCATGTTTTCCTCTTGAGTTTGGGGGCGCAAACAAAAAGCCCGCCGGTTTCTTTGCCGGCGGGCCGTGAATCTTATGATTGCGCTGGATTAAGTCTTGCAGGCCTCCGCCGACACGTTGGTCACATGATGATGATGGTGGTGACGATGGCGGGTCGGAGAAAACATTGAGCTGTGATCCTAAGCGAATGAGATTCCGGTTGTCAACAGCAGGCAGGTTGTAATGTCGTAGGTTGTAAGGGCAAGACCACCAACCTTCGCGGGGGCGCTCAAAATACGGAAGATTCTCCACCCTGCCTTTTCAGGTGTGACTCTGTACTGCGATGTCGTACTACGATGTGCTTTGAAATTCCGCCTTTTCTCGCAAATTTTCTATGCCGCTTTAGGCCCCCGACTTATTTCGTTGATTCCCTCTGTGCCCCTCTGCTCTTGGTCCGCGACCTCTGCGTTGAGGTTTTGGTCTTGGTCATTCTCAGTGTTCCTCAGCGGCCTGTGTGGTTGCTTTTAGTTTTTCCTTTCGCTGAACAGCTCAGGGTTAAGGTGGTGTTAAGGCGGTTTTATAACTCTTGCAACTCTTGCATCCAGATTTGGGGAGCACGTAATATGTTTCGGGCCATTTTGTTCTCCATCTCCAGATAGCTGGATAGGAACAAGAATGAAAAAGAAGTATCGTCCGGGCGAACATGTGCCGGAGAGCGGGATCTATCGGGTTGATCACGACTCCCATCGGCTGATGCATGAGGCCACCCTTACCCGGGGAGTCCGCTTTCCCCAATGCCTTCAGTGCCGCGACGCAGTGCGCTTTGAATTGCGCCGGGCGGTCCAAGCGCCGACCTCGGTAAGCGGTCACCAAGCTATTTTGGAGGACTATCCCGACGAACAAACCTCCAAGCCGGCCATGTAACCCCCCAACTCATCCCGTGCAACTCTCTTGCCACTTTATGGCATCCCATAATTTTGTTTGTATACGCAGGGTTTTAAGACAAAAAAGGGGCCAGTGAAAGTTGAAAAATTTAATACCGGTGACACTGTACCCGAAAGCGGCATCTACCGGGTCACGCACGCAGGACACCGCCTTCCCCACGAAGTTACGCTACTGGCCGGCCAGATCTTTCCCCG
>DATMMY010000220.1:0-3706 GCA_035569515.1 Candidatus Solibacter sp.
CTGTTGTGAAACCAGGAGCCACTCCAAGCAGTGCAGGCGCTCGCGGCTAAACGGCTAAGTACTACGAGCTAGAGCGGTTTTGGAATTAGTGTAGTCATTGGAACCGGCTGCAGCGCCACCAGCGCTAAAGCGCTATTTTATTGACAATATCGTTCCCCGGCCTGAAGGCCGGGCTTCCACCAAAAATAACTACACTTTTCCTAAACCGTCATAAATGACTGAGTACTGCCTTGCTCAAAGATGCGACCGCTACAGCAGCGGATGCCTGCTGAGGCCGGGGCAAGAATTGCCTTATCGAGGGTAGATTTATCGATGGTTTGCCTTCGGTGAAAGCAGGAGCCCACTCAAGCGGTGCGCGCTCGCGGGGAAACGGCCAAGTACTAAGAACTAATGACTAAGTACTGTTTACTCAATGATGCAACAGCCACATCATCCAGCCAGCCACGAACATACCAAGAACGAACCAGCCAAAGCACTGGAGGCCATAGCGGACCATCTCGCGCTGGGTGTTGCGTTGTGTGATCCCGAAAACGATTGAGGCAAAAAACGCAAAGGTGACCGCGGCGCCGAAATGAGAGAGTTGCAGGGCCAGCATCATTTTTTCCTCCCAATGGCGATTTGATACGCGTCCACGGCGGCCATGATGTTCAAAAGCCCTGAAACCACGATGAACTTCGTGCCGTAGTCGGCCACGGCGAAAGCAATGGCCGAGCGGCCCCAATCCAGGAGCTGGCTCAGGATATAAAGTCCGCCAGCGCCAATGTCCCCGACGAATCCCAGTATATCGAGCAGATCACCGGTGTTTGCCTTATAGACCTTGCCATCCATGGCGATGCCCAGCGCGAACAACGCCCCGATGGATATCATGAGCAGCAGGCCGCGGATCCAGCGTCCCTGAATAATGTGGCCGGCTCCGGGGATCAGCCATCCCAGCGCCGGAGCAACAATGGCCATGGAGGTTCTAGTAGTAGCAGCCGCCGCGGGCTGTGTGGTCTGGCTTGCAGTGATTTCAGTTTTTTCCATTTAGATCAGAACCAGTTCGCGTTGAACCTTTCCTGTGACTTCCGCCGAGCCATTTCTGACCAGGACGTTGACTTCACTGCGTACTCCAAATTCACCTGGCAGGTAGATGCCCGGTTCAATCGAAAAGCAGGTATTGGGGATGATCTCGCGCTCGTCCTTGGTCTCCAGGTTGTCTATGTTGGCCCCGTTCCCGTGCACGTTAACACCAATGGAGTGCCCGGTCCGATGGGTAAAATACTGGGCGTATCCGGCGGAGGAAATGTGCCCGCGCGTGGCCTCGTCAACTTCCCAACCGGCGATCCTATGCCTGGCGGCGAGTGCTGCCTGGACTTTTCTCACGCCCGTGTCGCGGGCTTCGCGGACAATGTTGAAAATCTTGATCTGCTTTTCTGAAGGCTGGCCAATGACTCCTGTCCATGTGATGTCATAGTAGACGGCGTTGGGAGTGTTTTTCTTGGCCCAGATGTCCAGCAGAACAAAATCGCCTTCCTTGATGCGCGAGGAACCTTCCGGCCGGGGTTCGTAGTGCGGATTGCCGCTGTTGGCATTCGCTCCCACAATCGGCAGGTCTTCCGTGATCAGGTCTTCGCGGCGAAACGCCTCGCCAATCCACTGCTGGATTTCGTACTCGGTGGTCCCGCCATTTCGCGCCCTGCGGCCAATCTCCTGAAAGGCTGCTTCCGTAATTTTGTCAACGGCGTCACGGGCGGCGTAGTGGCTCTTGATTTGCTCTTCGCTCCAGGCAGCTTCAAAGCGGGCCACCAGGTCTCCGGAGCTGACAATGTCCTTGCCAAAGCTGCGTATCAGCTCCACCGTGCCGGCGTCCACCAGCCCGATGTACGGAATCAGATTGTTGGGCGAATACTGCATGGCCACAATCTTGTGGGGCCCAAGCATGGCCTTCAGATGGTCCCATTGCTCCTGCCATGAGGAGTATTCGCGCTTGCTTCCTGGCAGACTGTCGAGATGCCCGGCCTCGATCCTGTGCACCAGCTTGGTGGGCTCGCCCTGGCCGGGAATCAGGTAAAACCACCGGCGGGTCACCATGAGGTGCTCAGGAAGCCCCAGCACCTTGTAAGCAATGGGATCGCGATGGTGGTGGTCGTAAAACAGCCAAGCGTCAAAATTGCGCTCGCGCAGGGCGGCCTGAATGGCTTTTAAGTCCATAGTGAATATTCTATTTAAACACATGCGGCGGTAAAACCGCTGCCCGGTCGGGATGGCTCAGGCCTTAGACGCGGATTCCGCCTTTTTGCCGGCAAAGAAGGGCGCCCACTGCTCCGGCCGGGGAGGAGCCGTAAAAAAGCTCACCAGTACCAGAGACAGCAGAGAAACGGCCAGAGCCGGGAATATTGCGTCGTGCGCCAGCCAGCTTTCCGGGATGAAGGTGGTCTTGTGTGCCTGCACCGCGAGCACCTGCAGGTTCCAGGCAATAGTCACAAAGGTACCTAAAGCGATGGAAGTTACAGCGGCCTTCGCTGTGGCCCGTTTCGAAAAGAAAGCTGCCATTACCGCTGGTGTGATCGCAGCGGAGTAGATCGTATAAGCATAGAGTGCCATGGCCAGGATTGATTCCCACAGTGTCCCCTGAAGCAGAGCAAAAATTCCCAGCGCAACCACCATCAGCCGTGATACCAGCAAGACAGACTTGTCGGAAGCGTTCTTATTAACGAATCGCGTGTAAACATCATTGACCAGGTTGGTAGCCGGAGAGAAAAGGTAATTGTTGGCCGTGGAAATGACTTTGGCAAAGACAGCGCCCATCAGCAAGGCCCCCACCAAGGCTGGAAGGCCATGGCGCGCCGTGTAGGGAATGATTTCCCGGGGGTGCACATCGGGATTTTTTCCAAAAAGCGCCGAACCATAAACAGCGATGGCGACGATGACCGTCTCCAAGATCAATGTGCCGGCGATCCAGCCAAACACCGCAACCTTGGCGTCGCGCTCCGACCGTGCGGAGAAAAACTTCTGATACATAGCCTGGTTGCCCAACATCAGGAGGAAAACAGGCATGAAATATTCCATGGCCTTGAAGAAAGAGAATGGCCCGAGTATCTGAAAATGGCTGGCAGGAAGGCTTTGGTGCAGCCCGCTCCATCCTCCTACCCGGCTGGAGAGGATAGGTAAGGCAATAATGCACATCACGGTGGCCAGCGTTCCAATCACAACGTCCAGGTAGGCCACTGAGGTCATTCCCGCCAAGGCGGTAAAGACGATCACAAAAATGGCGATAATGACCATCCCTAAGGCATGCTCATGGCCGGCAGCTATGTGGAACTGGTTGCGCGCAACCTCATCCAGACCGGGGAAGATCAGGTGGAGGACGTCTCCGCCGCCCTTAAACTGGTATGAAGTGATGGCTGTGAAAGCGAACAAGATCGCAATGGCGCCCATGACGCGTGCAGCGGTGTTATAACGGGTCTCCAGCAGATCGGGGATCGTAAACTGGGCAAACTTGCGCGCCCGTGGCGCAACGATCAGAATCACCAGCAATCCAACCCAGCCGCCGGCTGGTTGCCACAATGCAGGAAAGCCATTCTTAAAGGCATTCTCAGCGCCGCCAAACAGGCTGCCCGAGCCGATCCACGAAGAGAGCAGCGTGAAAACCAGCACATACCAGGGCAGGCTCCGGCCCGCAACCAGGTAGTCTGCCTTGGTTTTGACTTTGCGTATCTGGCTGATG
>DATMMY010000221.1:0-3461 GCA_035569515.1 Candidatus Solibacter sp.
CCAATGGATGTCGGCGTCTTTCATTGCAATCCTGATCTTCGTGCTCGACTACGGACTGCTGTTCTGGGCCGAGCAGCGTGTGCCTTCGGGCATTGCGGCGGTCATGCTGGCCACGATCCCGGTATTTATGGCGCTATCGGAAATCATCTTCCTGCGAACCCAGAGGCTCACGCTCCGACTGGCCGTGGCACTCCTGATCGGGATTGGTGGAGTGGCGGTTCTGGTGGGCCGCTCGTTGAATCTGGGCGGAGCTCCGGTTGATAGAGCGGGCGCAGTGGCGCTGATCGTTGCAGCAATAAGCTGGTCGGTATCGGCGGTGCTTACGCGCAAGCTGCCGCTACCTCCTTCCAAAGTCATGAGCTCGGGAGCACAGATGCTCGCCGGCGGAGTGTTTCTGGCCCTTACGGCGGCCTCGCTGGGCGAATTTCGTAATTTCCATCCGTCAACCGTCTCCCTCGGAGCGTGGCTTTCATTGCTCTACCTGATTGTCGCGGGCTCTATCATCGGGTTTACCGCCTACGTGTGGCTGATTCATCATGAATCGCCGACGAAAGTGGGCACCTACGCGTATGTGAATCCAGTTGTTGCCGTGCTGGTTGGATATTTCCTGGGCGGCGAAGGGCTTGGCCTGCGAACCATTCTGGGAACCCTGTTTGTGCTGATCAGCGTGCTGGTGATCACCACGACGCGAGCGAAGAAGCCGGTAGCCACAGTCTCTGTGGAAGAGACGACGGAAGTCGCAGGGAGCTAATCCGGAGGCGCGCCGGTCGATCTCCTCAATGGCCCCCGGACAACCATTGTCAGGCTTAATAAGCTTGACAGATCTGCCGAATTTGCCAAGCTTGACGCATAAAACCTCAATGAAAATGCGGGTTGTCAAGCTGTCAAGCTTAATACGTGCCATTTTCACCCGGCGCTTCGAGCGCTTGTTTTTCGCTTTCGGAAGCCAGTTCTTCCAGGGCAACAGAAAATCCTCATCCTGATAGCTATTGCCCCGGGCGCCCGACGGGTTTTGGTAGTTCATAACAGTCTCCCGTCTCTTTATAGTAGTACTTTTAATATATTTCAACATTTAGGGGTACATTCTCGCAGAGCCGCCCTCTCGGGCCCTCTCCAGAGACTCCCTTGTAAGTTGTAGAAAACGCAATGGCCGGTTCTGGCTAAAGCGAAAACCGATTTAGCCACGAATTAACGCGAATGAACACGAATCGGAATGCGGTACCGAAAGTCTCTGGTTCTCGCAACCATCCCACCCAGGGATGGTTGGGGCTGATACAGGTCTTCACGCAAATGACCCACTACCAGTTGGTCCGTCGTCCAGTCGCAACTCAGAATCCGTAAGACAGCCACTTCTCCGAAGGACAACGCCGCGCGACTTCACATAAATTGCAGTGCAGCCAGTCACGCGGGAATAATCTCCCCAGGCCACATGCTGGATCGTATAACATCGCATCAGAAAGCCTGATCGGAGCCACATGGATGTGCACTTGATTGACGGGACATATGAATTGTTCCGGTACTTTTTCGCCGTGCCGGCAGCGGCGGATGTGACCGGCCAGGAAATCGGCGCGGTACGTGGTGTCCTGACTTCCGTTTTGTCCATGATCGAGCGCGGTGCAACTCACATTGGGGTTGCTACCGATCATGTGGTGGAGTCGTTTCGGAACGATCTGTATTCCGGATACAAGACCAGCGAAGGCGTGCCTGAGGCGTTGCTCTCGCAGTTCCCTGTTCTCGAAGAAGCGCTGGAGGCAATGGGAGTGGTGGTGTGGCCAATGGTCTTCTATGAAGCCGACGATGCACTCGCTTCTGCCGCCGGTAAAGCAGCGAAAGATGCCCGCGTGGGACAGGTGCTCATTTGCACACCGGACAAAGATCTCAGCCAGTGTGTTGTGGGCACACGAGTCGTTCAACTGGACCGCAGGCGAGATATCTTGCGCGATGAAGCCGGCGTTGCGGCCAAGTTTGGGGTGAAGCCCCAATCGATTCCGGACTACCTGGCGGTGGTCGGCGACACCGCGGATGGCTTCCCAGGTTTGCCCGGATGGGGCGAAAAGGCAGCGGCGCTTACCTTATCTCAATACCCTCACCTTGAAGGTATTCCGAAAGACTGGCGAGAATGGCATCCATCCATTCGGAGGGCCCGAGTGCTGTCTGAATCTCTATTCAACGCATGGAATGACGCCCTGTTGTTTCGCACCCTTGCGACTCTGCGGCTGGATGTGCCGGTTTTTGATACGGTCGAGGACCTGCGCTGGAAGGGACCGCGCCCGAACTTTGAGGAACACTGCCGGCGCATGAAGGCAACTGGTTTATTTGATCGCGTTACATCGGCAGCAGTAAGGCTAATGGCTAAGGACTAAAGGCTCAATACTATTTCTTCTTCTCCATCACAATCCTATGTTTCGCCTGGCACTCGCTGGCTGGATTATAGGAAGCAACCCCTACCAGGTCATCTTTTGTAGCGCGGAACTCCAAAGGAGGCCTGTGGACTCTGGCTGGAAGTCCGATAAATTTTCCTCTGCCTTCAGCGTTGGTGTAGACCGCTGTATCCAGCTTACGAACACCCGCAAAACCATAAGCGATGTGGACGTTGATCAGCGCGTTAAGAAGCGGCTTCCCTTCAGCGTCAGTCACGGTAAATTCTATGGAACAAGGACCCGCTTCCCCATCCATAACCGGAATATCGTCCGCTTGCTTAGTTTGCGTGGGTTGCTGTTTTTGCATTCCAGAAAGCAGGCCTGTTGCCACTATCAGCAACAGTAAATGCCGGGAGGAGAAGTTCAATTTGTTTCTTGTTGTCATGCGATAGCCGCAGATCGAATTATACGCAAGCGGTCGGAGCCGGGGGCGGCTGTGCTCCACCACATTGAGCTCGTTTACAGGCGAGCTTCTTTCGATTGGAGTGATTGACTGCACTTGTTAACTTTGCAAAACCTCGCGCATCGCCGCAGTCACGGCATCCGGCGCTTCGATTGAGCTGCTGTGGCCGCAGCCGGGAATGCGCACCAGCCGAGCCCCGTGAATCCCTGAAGCCAGGCGCTCGGCGTTGCGCGGGGGCTGAGCTGTGTCGTCTTCGCCCACAATTACCATCGTTGGGCAACGGATCGAGCCTAGTTCTCCTGTGACGCCCTTGCGATTCATTACACCCAACAACGACTTGGCAATGTTCCTTGGACGCGAACGCAGCTTGGCTGTCCATTCGTTCAGCATGGAGCGCTGGGCCGGGCTGTTGCGGGTTGTAACTCCGAACAATTCTTTTTGAGCGATAGGCGTGAAGGGCGCCGGGCTGACCAGCTTCACGAGTTGAGCAAGAAATCCGTAGCGAATGCGGCTGGGCAGCGGCTCTTTCTCTGCGCCTGTGCCCATCAACGTGAGCGAACGCACCAGATCAGGATGCCGCGCGGCCAGGCGTATGCCGACGAAACCACCCATGGAGAGCCCAGCGAAGTGGCACGGCC
>DATMMY010000222.1:0-4467 GCA_035569515.1 Candidatus Solibacter sp.
TCTCTCTTTCTCTGGGGTGAATCTTCCAGGGAGAACAGAGTTGTTTCCAAGAAACGCCGAAGGATTGCACCAGTAGCTCCTTTCGACCTGGGGGATTCAGGTCTGCTCGCTCTGGCTTCAGAGTTGAGCATTGGACCTATCTCCAAATCCCCGATTTCCAAAGTAAAGACCAAAGCCAAATCTCAGACTTCCGGTGTGCAGGAAGCAATAGCATGGTTGCCTTCCACCGGAGAGCAGCCCGTTCCTTCAATTACCGATGATCTTCCCGACAAAGATTCCTGCCGTGTAATGCGCGCGGAGCCGAAGGACCCCGAGGATCCTTGCTGCACGATGCGGTATCAAGGCGTTCTCACGAGGACGACCTGGTGCAACACAAACATACAGTTCAAACGAGAGAACTCCCTGATGCAGAATCGGTTGTCAAACATCATCGGGGTTCCTTCGGCTCCGCTCAGGACAGGCTCTTCACTACGCGCCCATCCGGCACGCTGCCTTAAGCACAATGATGCGCTTCGTTCAGGATGACACATCTATAATGCACCGACCAAAGAGCTCCCACAATTGGTCCTCACACGCGCTTTTTAGCCCCAGTGTAAAAGGGCTGGCAGGCTACACCCACCTGGAACCGCTCTAATTCGACCACGACGTTGGCTTTCTGTTCCAACGATGCTTCTTCAACTCGGCAAGTAAGTTGCCATCCAAAGGCCCAGCCTCACTGATGGCCAGGTTGGCTCGCACATGCTCCGGCTTGCGCATTCCCACAATGACCGTACTCACGTCTGTGTTGGAGAGAACGAAGCGCAAGGCCATCTCCGGCAACGTCATTGAGCCTGGAAGAATTGCTTTCAGCCGCTTCACTCGCTCCAGGGTGGCGCTAAGGTTTTCAGGGTTGAAGTATCCGGCGCGCCAGTCGCCCTTGGCAAACTGCGTTTCGGCGGTCAATTTTCCGCCCAGGCTTCCCTCATCGAGCGGGACCCGCACAATCACCCCGATATTCAGCTCCCGGCAGACTGGAAAGAGCTCGTCTTCGGGATCTTGATCAAAAATGTTGTAGATGACCTGGACGGTATCTACCAAGCCGGTGCGGAGCGCTCGGATCCCGTTGGCGGGTTCCCAGCGGTTTAAACTCAAGCCAAAGGCTCGCACCAGCCCATCGCGCTTGAGCCTGGAGACGGTCTCTTGAAATTGCTTGTGATCAGTCCAGCTATCGTCCCACACGTGAAACTGGAGCAGGTCAATCGCATCAACCTGAAGCTTCTGGCGGACCAGGTCGGCATATTGGAAGACGTGCTTGGAGGGAAAAACATCGGTGTAAGCGTCTTTCGCAGAACCAGGCCACTTCCGGTTCAGCGGAGGGACCTTCGACGCGGCGTAGAGCCGCTTATTCTGGTTGCAACGAAGAGCTTCGCCGAGAAGCCCATCACTTCGGCCTTCGCCATAAGCCCACGCTGAATCGAAAAAATTGCAACCCAGATCGGTAGAGAACTGTAGAGCTTGCCGGGATTCTTCATCATTGGAGTCTGGCCAACTGCCCATACCCCAGAGCCCTTGCGCAATCTCGCTTACGTTGAAACCTGTACCACCGAGCTTCCGGAATTTCATGATGAACCTTTCCCCAAATGCCTGCGTTGGCGGGAGCACGCATGGTTGTCTCTTGTGGCTTCAATGCGCGTAAAAAATTGTACTCGATTTTTTATGACATCTTTTTATGACATCCGGGGCATGCGACAGTTCACTTGGGCAGCCGGGAAAGAGAAAGAATTTCCATGGCATGGAACAGGTTTCGATTCACCCGCGCATTCATTGGGAATCGGATTCTCTCTCGACTGCACCTCTTTGAGTCGCCCACGCCACAAATCCTTCTGGCGCATTCTTGACTCCGTAAAGATTTGCGCCTCGAAGACTCTGGATGCCTTGCCAGCGGACATCGCGCAGATCAGCAAAGCGCAGATCGGCGTTTGCGAAGGTTGCGTCTGAAAGGTTCGATCCACTCAAGTCAGCGCCCCATAAATCCGCATCGTCAAGAGTGGCGCGTTCCAGGAATGCTTCATGGAAACTGGCCTTCCGAAAATTAGCTGAGCTTAGATCGGCGTCAGAGAAATCCGCCCCTTGGAAATTGCCATTGCGGGCATCCGAAGCGCTGAAGTTTGCCCGCGCTAAATGGGCTTTGGGCAAAGAAACACCCTGCAGGAAGGCGTGAGAGACATCAATTCCGACCAAGGGGACGTGGTCGGCATTCAGTTGCTGCAGTGCGTCAATTCGTCCTCCATTTCCACCCTTTCCCTGGGCCGTGTTGATCACTTGCCAAGCCTGATAGTGCGTCTGCCGAATTCTGTTCCCGGATTCGTAGAAAAAGAGGATCACAGCTATCAGCACTGAAAAAGTTCCCAGATATTCCAGGACTTCCAAAAACCTCCAGTTGCTCAGAAAGAACGCCAGCCACTCCAACAGCCATTCCAACGCAACAAAAGGCAGCGCCCACGAATGCGTGAAGGTGGCCTTGCGATTTGCCCATGCGTCCGGCCTGTGTCTGGGTTCCCTGATGATCATGACTATCTCTCCCTCTCGCCAAAAATACTTAGAAACACATCATACGTGCGAGGAGAAATAGCCGAAAGCTGTCTTAACAACGCGATTTCCTGCAGCTTGCCGTATGGGCGGCAATCGTTCAAATCAGGGCAATCAGCGTCGTAGTTTGGTTCTTTTCAGTTATGGCAATTTGCTGTTGCGCAGCCGGCTGTTCTTGATTCCAAAGGTGAAATAGATAACCAACCCAATCGCCAGCCAGATGAACAGCCGCAGCCATGTTTCGCCCGGCAGGGTGAGCATCAGAAACAAGCAAATGACAATACCTAATATCGGAACCAGTGGCACCCACGGAGTCTTGAACGGGCGGGGCAGGTCCGGTCGCCGCACGCGCAACATCCACACGCCGGCGCAGACAATTACAAATGCCAGCAGGGTTCCAATGGAAGTAAGCTGGCCGAGCACATTAATTGGCAGTAAGCTGGCAAACAGAGCCACGCAGAATCCCACCAGGATAGAAGAAATCCAGGGTGTACGGAAGCGAGGATGGATCCTTCCAGCCCATGCCGGCAGCAGGCCATCCCGGGACATGGAGTAGAAGACCCGGGACTGTCCCATGAGCATGACCAGCATGGTTGTGGTCAGCCCGGCGAAGGTTCCCAGCATAACGACGATGCCGCCCCAACGCACACCGGTTGCCTGGATTCCCAGCGCTACCGGCGCCGCGGTATTGAGCTGGGGGTATTTCACTACGCCGGTCAGCATCCAAGCCAGGCCGATATACAGGATGGTACAGATGGCCAGCGAGCCCAGAATGCCGAACGGCATATCGCGTTGTGGATTCTTGGCCTCCTGCGCGGCCGTGGAGACAGCATCAAAGCCAATGTAGGCGAAGAAGATCACTCCTGCCCCGCGCGCCACTCCCGACCAGCCGAACTCCCCAAATTTTCCCGTGTTTGGCGGAACGAAGGGATGCCAGTTGGTGGAGGCAATATCTGGGTGGCGGAATAGAAACAAGGCCGCTACTCCTATGAAGGTCAATACCGTGGCAACTTTGACCATAACGATGATGGAATTGAAATTTGCCGATTCCCGCACACCCATCACAAGAATCGTAGTGATGATGGCAATCACAATGTAAGCGGGCAGGTCCAATATTCCTCGAGCGTGGGGCAGCGTGTCGGGATTTATTCCCGCCCGCCCCAACTGCATCCCTATCACCGCCAGCGGACTCCAGTGGTTCTGGAAATATACGAACACCGTTCCGGGTGTTCCAATGAGCTGCGGTGGAAGGTTGATGCCAAAACTCTGGAGCAGGGCCACCAGGTTGCCGCTCCAGCCCGCGGCTACCGTCGCCGCTCCAAACGCATATTCGATAATAAGGTCCCATCCAATGATCCACGCAAAGAACTCGCCCAGCGTCGCATACCCGTAGGTATAGGCTGAGCCGGCAATCGGAATCATGGAGGCGAACTCGGCATAGCAGAGTCCGGCAAAGACGCAGCCCGTTCCGGCAAGAATGTACGAGATGATGACCGCTGGACCGGCGGATTGTGACGCCACCGTGCCGGTCAGGACAAAGATCCCGGCGCCGATGATTGCGCCGATTCCCAGAGTCACGAGGTTGATAGGCCCCAGGGCGCGGCGGAGACTGTGTTCGCCTCCTTCGGCGGCCTCTTGTATCAGCATATCCAAAGGCTTAGTAGCTAGCAGACGAGACATTTCTTGGTCGTCCTCTCAGGTGAAGTGGCCAAATAGAATTCTGCGGTTGCAGGATGCTGTGCCAGCGCGTAAAGACACACGTTTCCTGGCGTCCGCGACGACGCCGTCGCGGTTCACACATCCGCCGAAACGATAAGGAACAGCTTCAGTAATGTGACCCTGGAACATTCTGGGCGTGACAATTTATTTCTGGTTGTTCCTGGACCATCGCGGACTCTG
>DATMMY010000223.1:0-10636 GCA_035569515.1 Candidatus Solibacter sp.
TTGGGAACTTCGTCTATCACTGCCACATCCTGGGACATGAGGACAACGGCATGATGGCCATTATCCAGGTAACCCCGTAGAGGGCAGGGAAGCGGTTTACAACTGATGCGGTCGTCTTTGGGCGCTGCGTTGCTGGAATGTAAGATTGCGGCTTCAGCGATTTTCGCTGGAGCCGCTTTTTATTCAGTGCCGGGCAATGATTCCTTATTTCGTTTGGACGATCTGTCCTCGCACAGGCTCTCCTGAGGTTACTTCTTTCCCGTCCGCTATGTAGTCATGGAACTGGACGGGCAGGCCCTCACCCTTGGACCATTCCGCAGTGCTCTGCAGGTGGTATTGGACATGCGGAAAAGGAGAGGTGCCGCTGTTACCGCAGAGGGCAATTTCCTGGCCGGCCTTTACCTTTTCCCCGGCCTTCACTTTAATGCTGCCGCGCTTGAGGTGGGGCAGCATGGAGAATTCTCCGTTGCCGTGATCAATGACAATATTATTGCCTTCTTTGGGGTCGCCGTTTTGATAGGCCTTTTGCGGAGTATTGTCGTCAAACTTGTCGACCGCCGCTACCACCGTGCCATCCGCGGGAGCGAGCACCGGCTGGCCAAAACTGAAATAGTCCGCAAGGTTCTCTCCCGTGCCTGCGTAGATCCTGCCATTCCGAATCCCGGTAAAGTTATAGGCAAAACGCTCGTCGGATTTAGTGGCGTGGTAATTATCATAGGCTGACCGTCCTCCGGTATAAACCAGCCATGCGCCCCGCACCGGAAGCACATATTTGCGTTTGTCGTTGTAATCCAGATATTTCGATGCAACGGGCTTCTGTTCTTCGCGAACGTAAAAACCTGAAACCTTACCGTGGTCATCAAAGTAACAAGTAGTCACGAGGGATGTGGGCGCAGTCGTAAAGCGGGCCCGGCGCATGTAGATCTGAATATGAGGGCCCGGCATCACCCGCTCATTTTCAATAGAGGCCTCCTGCCCGTATTTCGCCTTGACTTCCTCGTATAACTTGCCGATGCCGCCTGCGCTGGTCAGCTCCGCCTGCATGCGGGGAGCCATATTTTTCCAGAGCTCAGCCGTGTTGCCCTTATAAAAATCAGAGACGTATTGCTTACCGAGTTTGAGGGCGTCGCTGCTCGGGAATTCCTGCGCGGCGCTCAAGTTCACTGCAAGTCCAACTGTTAAGATGATCGCTCTCACACAACTTATTCTCATTGATCCTCTTCGCAAATCTCAGGCACGCCGAAGCGTTTCTCAATCCACTATTGTGGCGTGAATGAAGACGCAATTTTGGATGGTAAGAACCGCGGAAGCATTTTATAGCAGACTTACATTAAGTCACGCTGCAGCTGTTCTACAAACCGGCCACAGCGTGACTACCGTCGACTGGGGGGAGATATATTGCGAGACCGTTATTCCGGATGGGCCAGCGCTTTGCCGTCTGGCCCGACCTGTATCTCCGACTTCTTGCCATTGGTGCGCACTTGGGCTTCATAGGCGACCAGCTTGCCTTGCTTGGTGAGCGACTCCACTTTGCCTATTTTCCCCGCACCCGCCTTTTGCTTCAGGCCTTCGCGGACTTCGGCTGGAAGCGAGTCCACGGTCACTTCTTCCTCTACCTCAAGGACCGCGCCGTCCGGAGCGATGCTTACGTCTTTGGAGTGGCCGTTGACCGTAAGTTCAACTTCATACATGAGTTTCCCGTCTTCCGTCTCGCTGCCATAGCCCTTGACGGTGGCTCCTTTGCTCTGCTCGTCAGCGGTCTTCTGGACCGCGGCCGGCAGGTCCGATTTTTTCAGTTTCTTTTCCTGGGCTGACGCGCCCAATGCAAGTAGAAGAGCCAGCGCTATGCTTCCAGTTAGCTTCAATGTTGTGTGTTTCATTACGAAATCTCCTTTTTTCTTTTGGTACTGCTAATCGCGAATACCTTGTTTTTCCGAATTTTGAGCCTGTCTCCGGCCGCGACAAAATGGCCGCTACTTCTTGGTCATGACCAGCAGCGTAAATGTGCCGAGCTTCATCTTCGGCCGTTGGCGCTGGCCATTGGCCGCCGGAGGAGCGTCTTCAAATTCCGCCGTAACCAGGTATGCCTCGTGGTTGTTGGTATTGAGCGCCATGGTGCGGGCGCCCTTTTGCGTCGCGGCATTTTGCGCCACGCTGAACTTGTCCTTGCTCTCCTCCTGGATGACGGTCAGCGTTCCGTCACCGTTGGAACTGAAGACGAGATTGGTGCTCGGATCGAAAGCGGTAGCATCCACGCCATCTCCAATGGGAAGCGTGGCGACCAACTTGCCGCTGTCGGCGTCTACAATGGCCATGACCTTATCGCATCCTGCAAACAGCCTGCGGTTCTTCTGGTCCATGGCGAGCCCTGAAGGCCCTTCACAGCCGGCCATCGGCCAGGTGTTTACCACTGCAGCCTTGCGCGCATCAATGGCTACCACTTCGTTCTTGTCTTCAATGTTGAGGAAGACGGTTCCCTTGCCGTCCGCAACCGCAAATTCCGGCCTGCCATCAAGTGGAATGTTGCCGACCACGGTCCCATTCGCCGCATCAATGGCGGTTGCATTCTTGCTTCGGCCATTAAAGGCGAAGACCCGCTTGGATGCCGGATCATAGATGATCGCATCTGGATTCTCCCCGCCTTCCAGCTTGATTTTGGCTGTTTCTTTCAAGGTCTTGAGGTCAAAGACCGTGACGGTATTGTCGCGGCCATTGCTGGTGAAGCCTTTGCCCAGATCCTGCGCCAGAGCAATGCCATGCACTCCGGCGGTGTTTGGAATCTCGCCGATGACAGAGCCTTTTTCGGGGTCGACAACCATCACCCTTGTGCCCCGCGAAATAAATAGACGTTTACCCGCCGGATCGTAGGTGAGGTAGTCCCAGCCGCCTTCGCCGCCCAGGGTGAATTTTTGCTTCAGTTCATATTTGACCGGTCCAGCCGCGCTTGCCGACAAGGCAAAAGCTGTCGCCAGAACGATGGCAAGAAAAACCTGTTTACGCATTTGCATCTCCTCTTTTTTCAAGTACAGATTCTGCAGCGGGAAGGCAATTGGCCCTTGTCTTCCCGTGGTACTAGAGCTTTGAGGTTGGTACAGACCACTATTTGTGTCACGGCACAAGTTTACTCATGCCGAAAGATGTTAAAAAATTTGGGCTTTAGCCGTTGCGCTTTTTGCGATAAGGCTACGCCGGCTCTGGAAACGCTCTATCCTGTGCTCAACCAAGCCTCAGCGTCCGGCGCAATCGGTTTGCCTATGACCTGTGGAACATCCCGATCTCTCTTGACGCCAAATGACGGAAAGAGCAGCCCTTTATACCAGGCTTCATCCACCCGGCTCAGCCGGTACTCTTCAGGATGTTCGCGAAGAAACTTGATTACGCTTGGCTCCGTGACTCGGCCATCCTGTACCCGCAGCCAGCCAAGGGTAATCCACTTCCGGACACTTCTCGGACCAACGCCCAGGAGACATTCGATATCGGCCCGGCTATAACCCTCGCTCAGGCGCGAAGAGATCTGCAGCTTGGAACACTCGGCTTTTACCGCCCAATAAGACCGTTTGAGTTTTCGTGCAATGGCCGCCTTGCTCAGGCTTCCTGCCGCTTCGCTAAGGACTTCAATTTCTTCCGGGGTCCATCGCTTTCGTTTGGCGCTGATTCCGAGCTGAGCGGCTCGTGCCAGCATCACGATCCTGGTAAATCCGCTCCGTTTCTGGAAACGATTCAGGTTTTCGCTTAATTCACGCCGGGTATGCGCCTCTTTGTAGGCAAGCTGTAACTCCTGGTCCAGCTCCGCGGTCCAGGAAAACTTCTTGTTTGGATTGGGGCGGGTCTGGATGCGGCAAGAATGGCACCGCCGGTCCTTGGGAGAACCCCTGAGTTCGCCGCAGCCGATGCACACAACCGGATTATTTGGTATGCCACGCATTCTGCACCCAGTTCGTGGCGCAGGTTGAGTCCTGCGTCTTGCAGGTAGAATAGACGGCCTTCCTGAAAATCTACTGAAAGACCCGGTTATCCGGATACAAGCTGTTGCGGTGAAGTGCGGGCACATGGGAAGTGGACCGTGAAAACCGAACCTTGGCCTGCGGCGCTTTGCACTCGGATCTCAGCGGTATGGGCGTCTGCGATCCACTTGGCGATGGCGAGTCCCAGACCGAACCCGCCATGCTTTCGGGAGCGCGTCTGGTCGGCGCGATAGAACCTCTCAAAGATGTGAGGAAGGTCCTGGGTTGGGATTCCGATTCCAGAATCCTGAATTCGAAAGACGGTCGCGCCTTCCACCACATCGAGAACGGCGGACACCCGGCCCCCGGCCGGCGTGTATTTGATGGCATTATCGAACAACACCAGGAACAGGCGCACCAGCGCTTCCTGATTTCCTTCGATCCATGCATTCCTGTGGGCAAGCTCGAGCGAAACCGAGACGCCCTTTTCTGAAGCCAGGAACTTGGTCTTTGAAAAAGCTGTCTCTATCACGTCACAGAGATTGGTGGGTGATAGCGCAAACTGCTCGGTGGCGGAATCGGCACGGGCAAGCGTTAGCAAATCATCGATGAGCGAACTGGTACACTCAGCTTCTTCCAAAATCTCGTGTAGGGCTTTTTGGTACGCAACTTCATTTCTCTTTTGGCGTAAAGCGATCTCAGCCGTTGTGCGAATAATCGCCACCGGGGTCCGTAACTCGTGAGAGGCATCGGCGGTAAATTGAGTCATTCGCTTGAAACTGCTTTCAATGCGCGCCAGCATCGCATTCAAAGTCTCGACAAGAAACTGCAGCTCGTCCGCCGTTTGCGGCGAATCCAGGCGACGGGACAATTCGTCGCCGCCGATGGATCGTGCAGCCTCCGTAATTTTTCTTACCGGAATCAAGGCGCGACTGCTGAGCCAGTAGCCCCCGGCCAACGCGAGACCTATCGCCAAGGGGGTTGAGATCAGCAGCAGCCACTTCAGCCTTTGCAGCACCAGGCTGAAGCTGGTTGTGTCGGTTGCAACCTGGATAGTGTAGCGTTTCCCGTTCACGATGGCGCTATCGGTGATGATTCGAAGTGAATGGCCATTCTGTACGCTTGTCGAAACCCGACCATTCTCCGCAGGGCCGGGAACGGTGATTCGGTATCGCTGCATTGCTAAAGACTGAAAAATCCAGGCGCCCGATTCATCTTTGATTTGCAGCAGCGCTCCTCCGGGCTGGCTCGCGGAGTATTCCTGAAATTCATCCTGGAGCTCCTGCGGAGAGTCGCTGGGGATGTGTTGCTCAAGAAAGCTGCGCGTTGCCGCCAGCCGCGCCTGAAGATCGCTGTCAATGATCCTGGTAATGCTATTGCGGGCGCCCAGAAAAATTACGCTGCCCAGGACCGCCAGGCAGAAGCACAGGACCGCCAGGTACCAGGCTGTCAGGCGGACTCGAATCGGAACCCGCATCAGGACGCTCCAATCTTGTAGCCGAATCCCCGCACGGTGTGAATGAGCTTTTTCGAGTGGCCCTCGTCCACCTTCTTGCGCAACAGCTTGATGAATGCTTCCAGGGTATTGCTTTCAACGGTCCCGTCATAGCCCCAGACCGCTTCGATCATGGAGTCACGGGAAAGAACGCGGCCGGTGTTGCGCATGAGAAATTCCAATAGCGAGTATTCCTTTTTAGTCAAAGCGATTGGCTTGTGGTTGCGGGAAACCTGGTGCGTGCTGGTATCCAACTCGAGATCTTCCACCTTCAATAGCACACCTTGCGTGACCGGCCCTCGGCGGGAGAGAGCAAGCAATCTGGCAAGCAGTTCTTCAAAGGAGAAGGGCTTCTTCAGGTAATCGTCGGCGCCTGCGCTCAGGCCTTTTACAACATCCATGGTGGCATCGCGCGCGGTCAGCATTAATACCGGGGTTCGCAGTCCCGCCTTGCGCATACGACGCACCAGCTCAAAACCGTCAAACCCGGGCAGCATCACATCCAGCACCGCAACGTCGCAGTCGCAAGCTGCCGCCAGTTCCAGCCCGTCAGGCGCGGTATGCGCGACCAAGACCGAGTGGCCTTCTTCGGCAAGGCCCGACTTCAGCAAGGCGGCCATTTTCTGTTCGTCTTCGACCACCAGGACCCGCACAGCGCTCCTTTCAGGTTGTTCTTTCGTATTCCTTAGCCTCCCACATTGTAACCAGCGTAACCAGTCTTCTCGGGCTCTTTTGTGAGCCGAATGGCAGTCTTCATTTGATCTTGCTTCTCCGCGCCTTCGTGCCGGAGCCTGCCATCGAGCGCCAGCGAAGGGTGGTGAATCCTGCTTTGTTTTTCTCAGTGGCTCCGTACTACTATCCGTCAAATTCTTCTCGTGCTGAGACGATTTTCTTTGCTTTTCCTTCGTGTCCTTGGGGTTTCCTTCGTGTTCCTTTGTGGTTAAGGTGTTGGTTCTCCTTTGCGGCCTTCGCGTCCTTTGCGGTGAACGGGTTTTGGTTGTGGCTCTGCTACGCTGTGTCTCAGTGGTAGGTGTTGGTTTTCGTTGCGGCTGGGCTGCGCTGTGTCATCGGGGCTGCGCCTCCCGGAAATTTCCCAGGATGCAGTACAATTCTTGCTTACGTCTATGCGCAGCTTTGAGAGTCTTTCAGAAAAGGAAATACTAGCTCTTGCCATTTCGTCGGAAGAGGAAGACGCGCGCATTTATGGCGATTTTGCCGAGGGACTGCGTCAGGCGTTTCCAGCCTCGGCCGCCGTATTCGATGGCATGCGGCTGGAAGAGGCCGGCCATTTACACCGCCTGATTGAGCTGTACCGGACGAAGTTCGGAGAGCACATTCCCCTGATTCGCCGCCACGACGTCAAAGGCTTTGTCAGCCGTCGTCCGCTGTGGCTGGTCCGTCCCCTGGGCCTGAAAGCGGTGCGCCAGCAGGCCGCGACCATGGAATGCGAGACCCGCCGTTTTTACGAGAAAGCAGCCAGCCGCACCCAGGACGCCGGCATTCGGCAACTGCTCAATGACCTGGCCCAGGAAGAGCGCTCGCATGAGCATCGGGCAGGGGAATTGGAGCGCGACAAGCTTCAAGGCGACGTTCGCGAACAGGAAGAAGAGGCTAACCGCCGGCTTTTCGTCTTGCAGATCATCCAACCTGGCCTGGCCGGATTGATGGACGGCTCCGTTTCCACCCTGGCCCCGGTTTTTGCGGCCGCATTTTATTCCAAAGAGACCCACACTGCTTTCCTGGTAGGACTGGCGGCGTCTGTGGGCGCAGGAATCAGCATGGGCTTTGCCGAAGCCCTTTCCGATGATGGAAGCCTTACCGGGCGTGGCCATCCATGGATCAGAGGGCTGGTCTGCGGGCTGATGACGGCCCTGGGAGGGATTGGTCATACCCTGCCCTTCCTGATCCCGGCTTTCACCATTGCCACGGCGGTTGCCGCAATTGTGGTGGTTGCAGAGCTGGCCGCGATTGCCTGGGTGCGCCACCGTTACATGGAGTCGCCGCTCCTTTCCGCCACCCTGCAAGTGGTAGTGGGCGGTCTTCTGGTGTTCCTGGCCGGAGTGCTGATCGGCAAGTCCTGAGCCCGGCAGTCTTTCGTAGGAGACGTCGTACGGGAAGGCCTCAAAGTCCATGTTATTGGGTTTTGCTTTTCGATCACCCGATCACCGGATCACCCGATTGGGAAGACGGCTTCCAACTTTCAAACTATTCTTCAGCAAATTCGCTTCAATAATCGCGACCAGCTGGGCCTGTTTACCCTTTCTTTTCGTCCATTGCATATTTTTTGTGCATAATCCCGCAAGACAGTTATAATTTCGCCGCTTTCACAAGGAGACAATCATGCATTGGACACAGGTTTATGACCCTCTGGGACACTGGTGGCTTTCCACGCTGGTTGCCTCCCTGCCTATCGTCGTCTTACTCGGCTTGCTCGCGGGCTTTAAAGTAAAGCCTCACCTGGCAGCTATGGCTGGAGCCGTTACGGCTTTGGTTATAGCGACCTTTGTATTCGGCATGCCTTTCCAACTGGCTGGGATGAGCTTCCTTTACGGAGTGTCATTCGGATTGCTGAAGATCGTCTGGATCGTAGTGGCCGCCGTTTTTCTTTATGAGCTAACAGTCCATACTGGGCACTTTGAAATCATGAAGGAATCGCTCGCCGGTTATACGGCTGACCGGCGGATGCAATTGCTGCTTGTCGCTTTCTGCTTCGGGGCCTTTCTGGAAGGCTGCGCCGGATTCAGCACGCCGGTGGCTATTGCCAGCGCCTTCATGGTGGGCCTGGGCTTCTCGCCATTCCACGCGGCTGTGTTGAATCTGATTGCGAATACCTCGCCTGTGGCGTGGGGCGCAATCGGAACACCGGTGCATACGTTGGCTGGGGTAAGCGGCTTACCGGAGGCGGACCTGAATGCCATGATCGGGCGCATCCTGCCCATCACCTGCATCATCGTGCCGTTCTGGCTGGTCCGCGCGATGGTCAGTTGGAAAGAGACATGGGAGGTAGCACCGGCGATTTTGGTCGTAGGCTGCTCCTTCGGCTCCATGCAGTTCTTCTGGTCCAACCACGTGGACAGCAACCTGGTGGACATTATGGCTGGAGCTTTTTCGCTGGTGGTGACCGTAATCTTCCTGAAATTCTGGAAGCCCAACAGCGTATGGCGATTCCCCCACGAACGGGAGGAAAAGATAGTCCGCCACTCTTATACCGGTGGACAGATTGCCAAGGCATGGATGCCGTTTGCGATCCTGTCGTTGTTTGTTTTCCTGTGGGGCTATCCTCCCGTCAAGAAATATTTGAATCAGCACACCACCCCCGCTTTCGCGCAAGGCGGATGGGATTTTCCTTTGGTGCATAAGGCCATTTCCCGCGACAAGCCGGTTGTACTCAAACCTACCCCGGAGAATGCAAAGTACGATTTCAATTGGCTCACGGCCACGGGCACTGCGTGCTTCCTAGCGGCGCTTGTTTCCGGGTTGCTGCTTGGGGTACCGATCAAAGAGATGTTCCAGGTTTTTGGTCGAACACTTTTCAAGTTGCGATTTGCCATTCTCGCTATTTCCTGCATGCTTGGCCTTGGTTATCTCACACGATACTCAGGGACGGATGCCGTACTGGGCCTCGCGTTTACCCGTACAGGATGGTTGTTTCCCTTCTTTGGGACCTTCCTCGGCTGGCTGGGCGTGGCGCTCACCGGAAGCGATACCTCGTCCAACGCTTTATTCGGCAGCCTGCAGAAGATCACCTCGCAACAACTGAATATTGATCCCGTCCTAATGTGCGCGGCCAATAGCGCCGGAGGCGTAATGGGCAAGATGGTGGACGCGCAATCCATCTGCGTGGCCACCGCCGCTACCAACACTCTGGGCACGGAAGGCTCCATTTTCCGCAAGGTCTTCTGGCATTCTGTGGCGCTGGCGTCGATTGTGGGAGTTATTGTGATGCTGTATGCGTATGTATTTAAAAATGTGGTGCCGCACGGACTTACGTTTATGAAATAAGCTCTTACGAGACCGCGAGCGCGGCCCCGTATGGGTTACTTTTGTGAACTATGGTCCCAGAGCACGGAGCGATTGATCTGAGAAATTGAGGTGCAACCGGTCAGGGCCATGGCCATCATCAATTCGGTGCGCAAAATCTCAATGACCCTGGCCACCCCTGCTGCTCCGGCAAAAGCCAACGCATAGAGGTAAGGGCGTCCGATGAGAACGGCCTTTGCTCCCAGGGCAAGGGCCTTTAACACATCAGTCCCGCGGCGGATGCCCCCATCCACCAGCAAAGGCAGCCTTCCATTCACGATCTCGGCAACTCGCGGCAGGGCTTCCGCCGTGCTGGGCAGGGTGTCGAGATTGCGGGCGCCGTGATTCGAAACAATCAGTCCGGCGACGCCTGTATCCAGGGCGCGTTCCGCATCGTTGGGGTTGAGCACGCCCTTCAGCAGAACGGGGACCTTGGCCACGGAACACAGCCAATCAATGTCTTTCCAGACCAGCGTTGGATTCAGAAGTTCGCTGTAAATCGCGCTACGAACGGGACGGTGGCTTACCGGTCCTAATTTCAGGTTGGGCAAACTGAAGTCTGCCGGTAGCTGAAAGCGGGTGCGGCTCTCGCGGTGGCGAAGTCCCAGCACTGGTGTATCCACCGTTATGCAGATGGCTTTGCATCCGGCCGCCTGGGCGCGGTCCACCATCTGTTGGGTCAGTCCTTTGTCCTTCTGGAAATACAACTGAAACCAAAGGGGGTGTTGGGCAAGGGCCGCAATGTCCTCAACGGGCTCCGTAGAAAAGGAGCTAAGAACAAAGGCCGCGCCACCCTGGTTCGCTCCCTCAACCGTGGCGCGCTCTCCCTGAGCGTGGCAAAGCCGGTGAAACGCGGCAGGCGCCAGCAGGATGGGTATTTCAAACTGCTGGCCCAGCACCTCGGTTTGCAGGCTGATCTCTGAGACGTCCACCAGGACCCGGGGACAAACGCGGATACGCCTCCAGTCCTCGCTGTTGGCTCGCAGCGTGAGTTCATCGGCTGCCCCGCCTGTGATGTAACCGTGGGCCATGGGCGACATGCAGCTTTCCGCCTGCGCTTCAAAATCGGCAAGCGTCAAGAGTGTTTCAATTTGCGGCTTTTCAGCGGGCATCAGTAGTGCGCCTTCCTCAAGGATTCGCCGTGCACGTGCAGAGAACATGACATTGTACGCTGTGG
>DATMMY010000224.1:0-4032 GCA_035569515.1 Candidatus Solibacter sp.
CAGGCTGGCCAACGAGAAGCGCGATGGCGTGTTCGAATTGGGCTCGCGCGATTCCAACGCCGGTGTCCAGCGCTCTTGTGCTGTCCAGTAGTGTCGCCGCTTGTGATACGGATTCCTGTGAATCAATCCCTGTCTCGTACAGCGCTTGCGTCAGGTCAAGCGATACCTCATAGGCTTTAACGGTCGAATCGAGTAGCTGCTTGAGAGAGTCCTCAACACGAAGATCAAAATAGTCGATCGCCACGGCCGATTGAACGCTCAAGCGAGTAAATTCCAGGTCAGCCGCGCTTGCCTGCGCGGCGTAGGTGTTGGACTTGATAGTGTTGCGTATCCGCCCCCATAAATCAGGTTCCCAGGATGCAGTAAACGGGAGCGTATAGTTCATAAACTGCGAGTTGTTGGACGAGGTTGAGGCCGAAACAGCCGCTCCTCCCGCTGTAGAGGAGAATCCCCTTAATGTCGAAGACTGCAGTGAGCGCGCTATACTTGGGCTGGTCGTAACCGTAGGAAATAGTTGCGATCGCGCTTCCTTGACGAGTGCCTGGGCCGCAAAAAAACTCGCCGTCGCTGCAGCAATGCTCTGATTCGAGATGTTAACTTGCTCCTCCAAGGCATTGAGCTTGGGGTCGTGGTACATCTCCCACCATTTGCCGTGAATCACATCGTCCTGAGGCTGCGCCGTCTTCCAGCCCTCTGTGTCTTTCATTTGCTCAGGAGTGAGCTCCTTGTAGGCAGGCGGTGTTTGCGCCGTGGGCTTATGGTATTTCGGACCTACGGTGCAGCCATTGAGCAACAGGGCAAAAATCAAAAGAACGCACACGCACGGCGGTCCGAGCCGTGAGTGGTCATTTGCTTTGTCGCTTAGGCGGGCCATTTCTGTTTTCATAGGGCTGCTTGCGTGAAATTAGCTCCCGGCTTCTTGCGGAAGCAGACCTCTCTGGCGTCTTTGCTCACGCCACAAGCGAAGACGATCCAAATAGAGATAGACAACGGGAGTCGTGTAGAGGGTCAGCACTTGGCTGACAATCAGCCCGCCAACGATGGCGATCCCCAAAGGCCGCCGCAACTCCGCACCGGTCCCTGTGCCCAGCGCGAGCGGCAGCGCACCAAGTAGCGCGGCCATCGTGGTCATTAGAATGGGCCGAAAACGCAGCAAGCACGCTTGGAAAATAGCATCCCGCGAATTTTTCCCCTCGTTGCGTTCTGCCTGCAGCGCGAAGTCAATCATCAAAATTGCATTCTTTTTGACGATTCCAATCAGGAGAATGATGCCTATGAGGGCGATGACGCTCAGGTCCGTCCGGAAAAGCATGAGCGCGAGAACCGCTCCGACTCCAGCCGAGGGCAGGGTCGACAAGATGGTGATCGGATGGATCAGGCTTTCATAGAGAATGCCAAGGACGATGTACACGGCAAGCAAGGCGGTAATAATCAGCATAGGCTGGGTCGCCAAAGATGCTTGAAACGCCTGCAATGTCCCGGAAAACGTGCCGTGAATCGTCGTGGGCATGCCAATTTGTTGTTCCATGGTGTTGATCTCTCTCGCGGCATCACTGAGCGCCATCCCGGCCGCAAGATTGAAGGAGACGGTAACGGACGGAAACTGGCCCTGATGGTTCACCGCCAAGGGAGCGGTTTGTGGCTGGAATTGAGTGATGGCGCTCAGGGGTACTTCCGTGCCGGTCGATGGGCGCACATAGACGTCGTCCAATCCTTTTGGGCTCTGCCAAAACTCAGGTTGCACCTCCATCACGACGTGGTACTGGTTCAACGGCGTATACATCGTTGAAACCTGTGCCTGGCCAAAAGCGAGAAAAAGCGTATTGTCGATAAGCTGCGGAGTCAGCCCCAGCCGCGATGCTGTCGCTCGGTCATATGTTAAGTACGCTTGAAGCCCGCTGTTCTGTTGATCCGTATTTACGTCGGTAAACCCCGGAAGTTTTCGCATTTGCTGAAGGAGTTGCGGGCCCCAGGTCACCAGGTCCGCCAAATTGTCGCTCACAATCGTGTATTGAAATTCTGCCTTGCTGTTCCTGCCACCGATTCGCAGATCTTGTCCCGCTTGCACAAAAACGGAAGCTCCGGGCAGCGACATCAGCTTGGGTCGGAGACGATCAATAATCTGACCCGCGTTAACCTTGCGCTCTTCGAGCGGTTTTAGGCCGACGTAGACGAATCCGCCATTTGTGGGGCCCGTGCCGCCTGTGAAGGCCATCACGTTTGCGACCGCCGGATCATTCTTGATCGTACTCACAAATCGCTGCGTATCGGCTTGCATGGCCTGAAAAGAGATGTCCTGTTCGCCTTGAATACCGCCATAAATGGTGCCGTTATCCTGCTGAGGGAAAAAACCTTTTGGCACAATTACGAGCAGATAGATGTTGGCTGCGATGGTCACCAGCAAGATCGCCAGAGTCAGAGCGGGATGACGAAGCACCCATCCCAACGTTCTCTCGTAAGTGCGAAGCATCCACGTGAAAAATTGCTCGCTGGCACGATAGAGCCGTCCGCGTTTTTCCGGGTCTTCGTGCTTCAGGAGCCGCGAGCACATCATGGGCGTGGTGGTCAGAGAGACGACCAGAGATACGAGGATGGCAACCGAGAGCGTGACCGCAAATTCCCGGAATAATCTGCCGACGATACCTCCCATCATCAAAATGGGGATGAATACCGCTACGAGAGAAATGCTGATCGAAAGAACGGTGAAGCCGATCTCTTTAGCGCCCCGCAACGCCGCTTCCATTGGGGGCATGCCTTGTTCGAGGTAGCGGGTTATGTTTTCGATCACGACGATCGCGTCATCCACCACGAAGCCGGTGGAAATCGTCAGCGCCATCAAGGAGAGGTTGTCAATGCTGTACCCGCATAGGTACATCACTCCGAAAGTTCCGATGAGCGAAACCGGCACCGCCACGCTGGGGATCAGCGTGGCGCGGACGTTGCGAAGAAACAGAAAGACTACAAGGATCACAAGCGCGATGGAGATAAGGAGTGTGCGCTCGACGTCTTTAACGGACGCTCGAATTGTGGTGGTACGGTCCAGGACGACGGTGAGATCAATCCCCGCGGGAATAGAGGCTTTCAGAGACGGGAGAGCTGCTCGAATTTGGTCTACGGTGTCGATAATGTTCGCGCCCGGCTGGCGAGAGATAATGACCAGGACGGCGGGTTTGCCATTGACGAATCCAGCTGCCCGAATGTTCTCGACGGAATCACGCACATCGGCGATGTCAGAGAGCTTGATAGCGGCCCCGTTGTGGTAGCCGACAATCAGCGGTTTGTAATAATCGGCTCTTAGGAGCTGATCATTGGCAACGATATCGGCAGTTTGGTGCTCATTGGAGAGCTGGCCTTTCGGCACGTTGGCGTTCTGACGGCTCAACATGTTGCTTACGTCCGACAAACCCAGGCCAAAGCTCTCGAGTAAGGTTGGATTCACTTCGGCGCGCACCGCAGGCAGGGCTCCCCCGCCAATATTTACCTGGCCGACCCCTTGAAGCTGAGACAGTCTTTGCTCCAAGATCGTGGAAGCCGCATCGTAAAGTTTGCCTCGATCGTATATGTCAGATGTAAGCGCCACGATCATAATCGGCGCGTCTGCGGGATTGACTTTCCTATACGTCGGATTAGCGGGCAGGTTCGTCGGCAGATAACTTCGCGCGGCGTTGATGCCTGCCTGAACATCGCGCGCCGCGCCATTGATATCGCGGTTCAAATCAAATTGGAGTGTGATGCTGGTCGAGCCTAAATAGCTCGCTGAGGTCATTTCGCTAATTCCGGCGATGCGGCCGAACTGCCGCTCGAGCGGGGTGGCCACTGATGACGCCATGATCTCCGGGCTGGCGCCCGGCAATGTGGCCGAGACGGAAATTGTCGGGAAGTCAATCTGCGGAAGCGGTGAAACCGGCAATGCTCTGAAGGCCACCGCACCGGCAAGCGCGATCGCTACAGTCAACAACGTTGTGGCGACGGGTCTGCGGATGAAAGGTGAAGAGAGGCTCATAAAGCTAATCCGCAGGCGCGGCTTGGGGG